>RKSC01000087.1 GCA_007571085.1 Synechococcus sp. PNGco_S_binSS4 | reverse complement strand
AGTTAATGGTATGCTAGCTGGATTTTCCACCTTGTCGTTGCCACCAGATGCTGTCGCTGTGATAGTGAACATCTTGTCTGCTGCATCAATACCATTGTCTACTGCGGTGATGGTTAATTCACTAGTGCTGATGATTTCTCCTGCTGCTATGTTCAGGATCTTGCTGCTCAGGGTGAAGTCTTCTGCCACGGCAGGGGCTTCCGGCTGTACAGACACTGTTAGCTCTATATCCTCGCTTGATGAATTATCCAGGGTGGCTGTTATCAATGCCTGATTAGAGCTTCCACTCTCATCAATAGTGCTAGAAGATAGTATAAGAGAAGGCATGAGTTCATCATCAATAATTGTTAATATCTCAGGCTGTATCTCTCCTATATGGTTACTATTATCTACTCTTCCTTGGAGAGTGAACATCTTATTCGGTTCATTTAGGGCATTGTCCACTGCGGTGATGGTCACCGTACCGGTGCTGATGGTTTCTCCTGCAAGAATGGTCAGCATATTGCTACTCAAGGTGAAGTCACCTTCTACGGCGGGACCTAGAGGATCTACAGACACTGTTAGGACTATATTTTCATTTAACGGATCATTTAATCTAGCAGTCACTGTTGTTTGATTAGAGCTTCCACTTTCATTAATAGCACTGGCTGAGAATACCATAGTCAATGTGGAGTCATCATCGGTAATAGTTAACAATTTATCCTCTGGATCTGCTATACCCTGACCATTTGTGATAATTATACCACCATTCTCGGTAATAGCGCCACCAGATGCTTTACCTTTGACATTGAATTCCTTATCTTCTACATCGACAGTATTATTCACTGCTGTGATGGTTAACGTACCGGTGCTGGTGGTTTCTCCTGCTGCTATGGTCAGAGTGTTGCCATTCAAGGTAAAGTCTCCTGCCATGGCATGGCCTACAGGTTCTACAGATACTGTGAGGCTGATCTCCTGGCTTGATGGCTCACGCAGCATGGCTGTCACCGTTGCTTCATTAGAGTCTTCACCCTCATTAATAGTATCAGGTGAAAGTATGAGAGTTATTGTGTTACAGGGCTTTAGCCTAGCTGTTTTAGGGAAGGAACTAATTGTACGATTATGTAGTCGAGTAAAATGGGCTGCTGCTGGAATTTCAGGACGGCACTCTAGAGGATTCAGATTTAGGGAAATTCGTCTCAGACTAGTAAGCTGGCTAGAAGTAAATAAGCCTGGTGGCAAGCTCTCCGGGGAGCCGTCCAACTTGTTGCTCCCTAAACCGATGTATTCTAAATTAGAAAGCCCATCAAACAAGGTTGCCGGTATCTTTGCCAGATTGTTGGTCCCTAAACCGATATATTCTAAATTATCAAGCCCATCAAATAGATCTCCTGGCACGCTACTTAACTTGTTATCGTTTATACGAATTGTCAGAACTGCTTCCAGGCCATCAAATAGATCTGGTTGTGACGATATAGATTCCATCAAATTATTCCTGTTCAGATAGATTTCTTGCAGATTGGTAAGACCACTAAATGAATTTTCTGGCAGGACGCTGAGACTGGGATTATCTCTCAGATAAATTGACTGAAGGCTAGCAAGGTCACTGAATAAACCTGCTGGCACTGCTGTTAGGTTATTCTTATCTAGATTAATATATTCTAAATTAGTAAGACCATCAAATAAACCTGCTGGCACTGCTGTTAGCTTATTATTATTCAGATGGATGCGTTCCAGGCCAGTAAGATTGGTAAATAAGTCTGCTGGTACAATTGTCAAACTTTGATTGCTCAGATCACACTCATTGGTTTCACTACCGCAGGAGTAAGTGGTTGTGCCGATGGTGACAGAAGGCTGGGCCACATGCTGTTGGGCCTCAGCAGGCTCTGCCACAGCTAGGGCAGAGCTCAGTAGGATTGCTGCCGGCACCCACTTACCACCACAGATGTTCAGCCAACTGAGATTAGGCACGGCAAGAGTCACAGCTGCTTTGCAGCCTACTCTCTCTTTTCCCTACTGTCAACCCTCGTATTGCTTTTATTGCTTTTTGTCGACTTATTCGGCCTTCCCCGTACCTATAGCTACAAAAAGCCTTCATCAAAGCCTTCATCACCGCAGGAGAAACCTGGACTGAGGTGACTGGATGGACCCTTGAGGGGCCTCAAGGGTTGGAAAACCCACAGCGGCAAGCTCTGAACCTCCTTCACCAGAGCCTTCTCAGCCCAGGGGCCCGGCTGGGTGTTGACTGGAGAATGGGACAGCATCTCCTAACACCATTTCCTAGAGTAGTTGATCAATGGCCTGTGCAAACCCCTCTTCCTTGTGGCCAACATCACCATTTTCCTGTTCTGGGTAAATGGTCAAGTTTACATAATTGCGTCCAAAGCTCAGGTCGGGGTACCGCTGGTGCTTCTCACAGAGGGACTCCAGCTGCTCTAGAAAGTGGCGCACCTGTGGGTAATCAGTAAAGCCGATGCGGCACTCCAGGCGAGGAGGACGTTGGCGCTGGCTCCAGGACTGGTTAAGGGGTGGGGGGCTGTCCATGGCTCAATGGTGGTTGATTGGGTATGGAGATTGCCTCAGGGCCATTGGCATCTAGGGCGTTGAGCTGGGCCTGGCGCAGGCGCCCCAACCAGGCCATACAGTGGTCCCGGTTGGCCCTCTGGTGGCTGGAGTCTGGATCATCCAGCCCATAGGGCATGGTGCCGTTGATGGCCCCATTGGTGACGCAGAACATGGCTTTCTGGAAACTCATGCAGATCTTCACGTGCATATCCACCACACCGCGACCATGGTCTTGGTACCAAGCCTCCAAGTCATGGGGCAGGTGGCGGTACATGTCCTGCATCAACAGGCTAGGGGGGATTCCAGCTCCCATGGTGGGCAGGGGATCTGCAAAGAGGGCCCCATAGGAAAACAGGGCCTGGTCATGGGGAATCTGGGTGGCCTGGGCGTTAAAGGAAAGGGTGCCCAGGAAGGGCATGCCCCGCAAAAATACGGCTTCCACATAGGGAACAGCCACATCCATGAGAAAGGTGAGACCAGCATCTTCAGGCAAGATGGCAACGGTGGTGCCATGGAGCTGCACCCCGTAGCGAATGGGCAAACCAGCTGCCGCCACCAGACCATCTTTGACAAAGGCCACGATGGCAGCAATGGAGTCAATTTGCTTTTGCCGGTGGGCACGGGCTAATTCCAGGAACAGATCACTCATGACCCGCCAAAACTGGCCTAGGGCGTGGGTGGTGGCGGCTGAGCGGATCAGCTCCGGTAGGAATTGGGGAAATAGGGAACTCAACAGCCCCAGCAAGGGATCATGGCGCTGCTTGATGTGCATCACCTGCTTGCAGATGCTGGCAAAATGTTCACTGTCTAAAAAAGCATCCAGGCCACCGGTGCCGTGCCAGAGCATGGCTTTCTGACAGTACTCTGCGTATTCAAAGTTAATACGGTCATGGTTGAGATGACGCCATAACCTGCCCAAGCTGAGCCCATCGTGGAAAAAGCGGAACACTGGAAAGGGGTTTAAGAATTGCTGCTCGCCCTGGTAGATCAGGTTTTTGCTGTAGGCATCCAGCACCTCCCCATAGCTCTCCAGCACCCCCACCACTTCAAACACATGGGTTGAGGACTCAGTTAGCAGAGGTAAACCATGCATCAACCGCTCCAATAGGGGGTTGAGGGGATCAGAGGATAGGTTGGCCGCCATGGTCACATAGTCTCCAAGGGCACTAGGGGGGCTGGGGTTTTGTTGGGGCCAGCCATGGTGGTGATGCTGGCAGCTGGTGCACTCAGGGCTGATGTGCTGGCCACAGCCAGATCCACCACCCCCTGGGGCCAGAGACCCATGAGCACCACCCCCCCTGCCAGAATCACCGCCGGTGTCTGCTGGGCCAAGCCCGCCAGGGGAAGGAGGACAGGTGGTTTGCCACCAGCCTCCGTCCCTAAGCGCCCAAAGAAGGCTCGATTCACCAGAAGCAAGAAATAAACCGCCGTCAAACCAGATCCCGCCATGCTCAGCAGGGTGGCTAAAGGAAAGCTCAGCAAACTCCCACGAAACACCATGAGCTCAGCCACAAAACCTGCCATCCCTGGAATACCTGCGCTGGCCATAACTGCCAAAATCATCAGTCCCCCTGTTAAAGGAAGTCCCCGCTGGGGATTTAGGAGGCCTCGCAACACTGTCAGATCCCGGGTGCCCGTTGTTTGATAGATCACCCCCACCAGCAAAAACATCAGGCCAGAAATCAGGCCATGGGCCAACATCTGTAGGAGAGCACCCAGCAAGCTGATGGGGTTTGCAGCAGCAGCTGCCAGGAGCACATAGCCCATATGCCCTACAGAGCTGTAGGCCACCATGCGTTTCATGTCGGTTTGGGCAATGGCCGTAAGGGAGCCAAAGAGCACTGACACCGCTGCCCACACTGCCAAGCCAGGAGCCAGGAGCAGCCAGGCTTGGGGGAAAAGGCTCACACAGAAGCGCAGCAGGCCATAGGTTCCCAGCTTGAGCAGCACACCTGCCAGCAACACAGAGATGGGCGTGGAGGCCTCCGTGTGGGCATCAGGTAACCAGCTGTGAAAGGGGAACAGGGGTATTTTGATGCCAAAACCCACCAGCAGTGCCCCCATGAGCAGCAACTGGGTTCCCAGACCCAACTGTTGGCTGAGCACAGGGTTAATGCTGAAGTCTAAGGAGCCGGTGGCTAAGGCCAATCCCAAAAAGCCCACCAAAATCAGCACACCGGACACCGCGGTGAAGATCAAAAACTTTGTGGCTGCATAGGCGCGTCGCTGCCCACCCCAGACGGCAATAAGCAGCCAGAGGGGAATCAGCTCCAGCTCATAGAACAGGAAAAATAGAAGTAGGTTCTGGGCCAGAAAGGCACCATTCACTGCGCCGCTAATCAGCAGCAGCAAGGAAAAGTAGCTGCGTGGTCGTGGCGTGGTCAGTGGGGAGATGGCCACAGCCACCAGGGACAAAATCCCATTGATCAGCAACAGGGGCAGGGACAACCCATCAACCCCTAGGTGATAGTCCAAACCCAGGTTGCCCAGCCATGGGGCTTGCTCCAAAAATTGGATCTGGCCCATGGTGGGATCAAACTGAAGCAGCAGGCCCACCATGAGCAGCAACTGCACCGTGAGCACCCCTAAAGAGCCACGCTTGAGCCAGGAGGGTGATGCACCACCACCCAGCAGGGCTACCATCAGGGAGCCCACCAGGGGAGCCAGTAGGAGGGATGAGGGGAGAAATGGAATGGGTGGTGACATACTTCAGCTCCCAAATCTGCTCAACACTGCCAGCAGCAGCACAACTGCAGCCAGGAAGGTCAAGACATAGGTCTGGGAGGCGCCGCTCACCCCCAGCTTCAGCCCCTCGGCAGAGGCAAGGGAGAGACGACCCAACCCATTCACCAGACCACCAATCACCACCCGGTCCACCCAATCTGCTGCCTGGGCCATGGAGGCCACCAGCCGCACAATGGAGATGCGGTAAACCTGGTCAGTGTAAAAGTCGTAGGCCAACAGGTCCTGCAGCACCCGCACCGGCTGGAGGATGGAACGGGCCATGGATTTGTCCAGGGGCTGTAGGCAACCAATGATCAGCCCCAAGCTCCCACTGGCCACAACCAATGTGGTGGCCTGGAGAGGGAAGGCGGCGATGCCAGGGACCGGATAAAGCCTTTGCATCAGAATGGGGCTCACCAACACGATGACGGTCAAGGCCACCATGGGCAAGGCCAT
>RKSC01000084.1 GCA_007571085.1 Synechococcus sp. PNGco_S_binSS4 | reverse complement strand
GTAAGAGCAATTGATGGGATGTGAACCTTGCCCTTCGGCACTGATATAATCCCACTCATATCCACCTCCCCGCGACCAGAGAGGTGAGTCAGCTCACATCACAGTAAGAGGGACTAGTTACCTCTTCTAAATAGGCGGGAGAGTGGCTGTAAAAAGATGTGTCATGGATCATCCCGGCCCTTGTTGGAGTGGGAATTGAAGCAGCAGCAATACAAAGGGCAGTACAGGAAGAAAGAAGACGGTTCATGGCCTGGAAAAAGAAAATCAAAAGGGTGGGTGGCGTGAGGTGGCAAGTGAAATAAGAGCTGGTTACAATTTGTAGCACAGGACTATTGTTGTGGCAGGTGCTCGAGAATCTGTCAGTGATACTGTGCAACTTTAATCTCTGGCTAGCACTATAGAGAAACTGACCCGGTAAATCAGCAAGCATGTAGCAGCTTGGCCATGAGTTGAGGAAGCCATTGGTCCTCGTTGGCGCTCCATAAACCTTCTGCCAACACGGCCACCAGGGTGGGCTTGCGGTTGGGAACCTCCATGTAAGCCACATCCGCCCTGGTGGTGCTGGTCCAACCAGCCTTGCTCCAGAGTTGGCTGCCTTCCGGTAGGGCGGCCCCAAGGAAGCCATCCACTTGGTTTTCATGGTCTGCCTGGCGGGCCTCAAGACTTAAGGGGCGCTGGAGCTGCTGACGCATACGGGTGCTGGCCACGGGGGAAATCATCTCACCTGCCACCACGCCATGGAGAAGGCGAGCCACAGCATCGCTGCTAAGGCGGTTGCGATTTTGCCCCTGAGAACCATAAAATTGTTGCTCCCGTCCATAGGGTTTGTCCTCCCAAGTTTTTTGGCAGCAATTGCACTGGTGCCATTCAGGCCAGTCTTGCTCCTGTAGCCACTGATTCACCAACTGCCGTTGCCGTTGCCAGGTGGTGTAGGCATCTCCAGAAAGCTCCGGGCCGCTGGTGGTGCCACTGAGCACATCCACCACATAGGAGGTGGCATCATTGCTGGAGTGGTGGATCATGTTCCTGCTGGCCTGGTCCAGCTCTGGGGTGGGCCACAAGAGACCATGGGCATACCAGGCTTCCAGGGCTGCCATGTACACCAGTTTCACCACACTGGCCGGGTAGCGGAGTTTGCCGCCGCCCCGGCTGGCCCCTGGCACCGGCAAGGCCCAAAACTCCTCACTGGAAAGCTGTGTGGCCTGATCCACCAGGCTATGCTCATAGCACAACCAGGTGACTGACACTTGCTGAGCCAGCCATGGCCAATGCGATTCCAGGCTCTCCAGGCTGGTCTCTAGATGCTCCTGCAATGCACCATCGTTGCTATAGAAGGCCAAGGCTTCCATTGGGTAGACCTGTTGGGCAGCGTACTGACTCCATGGAGCACGGATAAATGTCTACTCCAGCTCTGGAAGCCCTCTCCACATGGCGCCTGACTTGCAACACCCCCGGCTATGGCCAGCCTTTTGGTTCTGAGCTGGCCACCCAGGCAAGGGCAGGGCGCTTTGTGCAGCTGCTGGAGCCGGTTCCCCCAGATCCGGATCCGGACGCTCGACGGCGGGTACGTCTGGTGGAGGATGGCTATCCCTGCTTCATGGATTGCCGTGACCTGCGCCACCAGCAGCTCCTGCCTGCCCAATACCAACCCCTACTGCTGAGTGCCTCCTCTATTCAGGACCGCCTGGGGAAGGTGCTGGAGTTTGCCCATCAGGCCATGGCCACTGAAAACCGCTACCTTCTGGGGGGTACCCATGGCCCCAACTATGACTGTTCAGGGCTGATGCAGGCCGCATTTGCCAGTGTTGACGTCTGGATTCCACGGGATGCCTATCAACAGGAGAGTTTTTGCCAGCCTGTGGCCATCAATGCTGATGACTTCAGCCTGCTCTGGCCTGGTGATTTGATTTTTTTTGGCACACCACAGGGTTGCACCCATGTGGCACTGCACCTGGGGCAAGGGCGTTATATGCACAGCTCCTCCGCCAGCCATGGCCATCAGGGCATTGCCATTGATGGTCTAGCCCGGCAAGATACCAGTCCTGTGGCTAGCCACTACCGCCGTCAGTGGCGGGGTGCTGGTCGTGTGGTGCGCTGCCATGACGGCACCACACTTCTATGAAATCCCCAATCAACCTTCCTGGACCTGTGGCGTCCCATGACCTGCCTTTGGATCAGCATATGAGAATGACCAGGACCTCGCCCAGCATTTCCGTCGTGGTGCCCCTCTTCAACGAAGTGGACAACCTGGAGCCCTTGCTGAATCAGCTGCTGCTGGTGATGGAGTCCATAGGGGAGGTGTTTGAGCTGGTGCTGGTTGATGATGGCTCCAAAGATGGTACGGCGGATCGTCTACAACAGCTGGCCCAAACCAGGCCAGAGCTGGTGGCTGTGCTGCTGCGCCGCAACTATGGTCAGACTCCGGCCATGGCTGCTGGCTTTGATGTGTCCCGGGGCCAGGTGGTCGTCACCATGGACGGGGACTTGCAAAATGACCCTGATGATATCCCCCGCATCATTAACCGCCTCCGGGAAGGCTATGACCTGGTAAGTGGTTGGCGTCATCAGCGCCAGGACAAGACCTTGAGCCGTAAGCTGCCCTCCACCCTAGCCAACCGCCTAATTGGCAAGGTGACAGGGGTGCGGCTCCATGACTATGGCTGCTCCCTCAAGGCCTATCGCCGAGAATTGGTGGAGGACATGCACCTCTACGGCGAGCTGCACCGCTTTCTGCCTGCCCTGGCCTCAATGGAGGGGGCCCGCATTGACGAGATCAAGGTGAACCACCGTGCCCGCCAGTTCGGACGCAGCAAATATGGCATTGATCGCACCTTTCGGGTGCTCATGGATTTGCTCACCATCTCCTTCTTGCAGCGGTTTTTGACCCAGCCCATGCATATTTTTGGCTTGGGCGGGCTGTTGGCCATGGCAACCGGCTCCCTGCTGGCCTTTTACCTGCTGGTGCTCAAGTTCCTGGGACAAGACATTGGCAACCGCCCTTTACTGCTACTGGCAGTGGTGCTGGTGCTTGCGGGAGTACAGATGTTTTGCCTGGGTCTGTTGGGGGAGTTGCTCATGCGCACCTACCACGAGAGTCAGAACCGCAGCATCTACCGGGTTAGGCAGGTGGTGAGGGGCGGCCAAGGGGATGGCGGGGGCGCCCCTGTGAAGGCTTCCTGAGGTGTTTCCGTGGTCCACGAAAGCGCTCCAGACCACGGGCAGCCAAACCAACCACACGAATATCCCCATCCCGCAGACCCCGGCGCAGGAGGGGAAGGCAAGCAGGATCTCCCCAGGCCACCATGTCCTCCATGGCTGACAGGCGCATCTCAGGCCCCTGCTCAAGAGCAGCCCGCAAGTACTGGAGCATTCGTCGCCGCTGCTGTGGACCCATGGGCAGCTGGTGAGGCTGGTGTGCCCCTGCACCATGCCTGGCCTCCTCTGGCTCCTTGGGGTGAGCTGCCCTAGGTGGGGCTCCAAGGCCCTGTTCAGGAGCACTAGGGCCACTCTCAGGAGTAGGTGGAGTAAATGATTTTTGAGACAAGTCCTGAGAAGCCTTTTCCTGGCTGGGGTCTGCAACAGAATCGGTTTTTCCCAGGTCGGTGTCCCCTAGGTTGGGTGGGGTCTGCTGGACCAACGGGCGCCGCCGTCGCCACAGCAGCAGCAGAACGGCCCCAATGACCAGCACACCAAGACCAGCAACAAACAAGCTCTTCATGGTGGAATCATATTCCCTTGTCTCCCATATCTCCCACCAATGGCCTGACTCGATGGCCTGAATCAATTGCCTGCAAGGGTTGAACTTTTATATCACCTGCCCAGGCCATGGCTTCTGCGGCCAAGGGCTGTCACTTAGGTTTGGTCATAATCCTGTTGCAGGCAGGCTTCCCTCTTTTGCCGGGAGCAAGTCGGCAATCGGAACAGCCCTTTTGCTTTGTCCAGGATGATTGGTGATTATGCAGCAGCATGGATGCCGGCGGTGTTCATTCCGCTTGTAATGGTCAGCGCCTTTGTGGCCATGGGGATCCTGTTTACCGTTGTTGAATCCACAGACTGAACGGTTTCCCCGTTGAGTCCCATGTCTTGCTGTGCTTCTTTATTACGTCTCACTCGCCAACCATGACCGTCACCCCCGTTGCGGACCCCACTGTGGGGAACCTGGCTACCCCTGTTAACTCCAGCTTCTTTACCAAGGCCTTTCTCAATGCTCTGCCGGCATATCGGGAGGGGCTTTCTCCCAACCGCCGTGGCCTGGAAGTGGGCATGGCCCATGGCTTTTTCCTCTACGGCCCCTTAACCATCACCAGCGGCCTGCGGGCTACTGATGCGGCAGCCACCGCTGGCCTCTTGGACACCGTAGTGCTGGTAACGGTTCTCACCGTTGCCTTGTCCCTCTATGGCACTGCAGGCACCAGTCCTAAGGTGCAACCCTCCTCCGTCACCATTGAGAACCCACCAGCTGACCTGTACACCAAGGCTGGCTGGCAGGAATTCGCCAGTGGCTGGTGGCTAGGGGGCTGTGGTGGTGCAGTCTTTGCCTGGTTCCTCTGCGGCACAGAGTTTGTCCGCCCCTTGGTGGACCTTGCCGCAGGTGTTTGGAGTGTGGGCTGAGCTGTGGTGTTGCCGGGCTGGATAACCCAGCCCGGCACCCCAAGCCAAACACCATGGCTTAGCGTTCAGCAGATCGGCATTTAGCCTGGATGAGCTTGGCTTCTGAAGTTCCTTCCCTCCCCACCCTTGAGAACCCTAACCCTGGTGACCTCTGGGCACGTTTCTGTGGGTTGCTCTGGCATGATCCCGCCTTGGGCTTTTGGCTGGATACCAGCCGTATGGCCCTGACCACAGAGCTGCTCAATAGCCTTAAACCCAGCTTCGACAAAGCCTTTGCGGCCATGGATGCCCTGGAGAAGGGGGGCATTGCCAATGGTGATGAGCAGCGCCAGGTGGGCCATTACTGGCTACGGGCTCCCCACCTGGCACCGGATCCTTCCATAACCAAGGAGCTCCAAGAGCAGCACCAAGCCATGGCTGCTTTTGCCCGTGATGTGCTGGATGGCTCCATCACCACTCCCGGGGGCAATGCTTTTACAGATGTGGTCTGGATTGGCATTGGAGGCTCAGGGCTGGGTCCTTTGCTCATGGTCCGTGCCCTGCAGCAACCTGGTGTTGGCCTGCCCTTCCACTTCATCGACAACGTGGACCCGGAGGGCATGGGCTGCACCTATGCCCATTTGGGTGAGCGCCTTAAGACCGCCCTGGTGGTGGTGGTGAGTAAATCCGGTAGCACCCCAGAACCCCATGTGGGCATGGTGGAGACCCGCCACCATTTGGAACAGCTGGGGGGACAGTGGCCAGCCCAGGCTGTGGCCATCACCATGCCCGGCAGCAAGCTGGATCGGCAGGCTGCTGCTGAGGGCTGGCTCCAACGGTTTGCCCTGCACGACTGGGTGGGTGGACGCACCAGCATTACCTCTGCTGTGGGCTTGCTGCCCGGTTTCCTAGCAGGTGTGCAGATGGAGGACTTCCTCGCTGGTGCAGCGGCCATGGATAGGGCCACCCGTCAGCCGGTGCTCTGCCGTAACCCGGCTGGGCTCATGGCCGCCAGTTGGTTTGCAGCTGGTTCGGGGAAGGGGACCCGGGACATGGTGGTCTTGCCCTATCGGGACCGCCTGGAGGTGTTCAGCCGCTACCTACAGCAGCTGGTGATGGAGTCCCTCGGTAAGCGCTGTGATCGGGATGGGGTGGTGGTGTGCCAGGGCATTGCTGTCTATGGCAACAAGGGCAGTACCGACCAGCACGCCTATGTGCAGCAGCTCCGGGATGGTATTGATAATTTCTTTGTGACCTTCATCGAAGTGCTGAAGGATCCCAGCCCTAGCACCAGCTTGGAGGAGCACGGAAGCCCTGGTGATCTGCTGGATGGCTTTCTCCAAGGTACCCGCAGCGCCCTAACTGGGGGTGGCCGCCAAACCATCACCATCACCATGGAACGTCTGGGGGCCCGGGAGCTGGGGGCCTTGGTGGCCCTATTTGAGCGGGCTGTGGGTTTGTATGGGGAGTTGGTGAATGTGAATGCCTACCACCAACCTGGTGTAGAGGCGGGCAAAAAAGCTGCGGCTGCTGTTCTCAGCTTGCAAAAGCAGGTGGCTGCCTTGCTGGATTCCACTCCCCGCACTGCTGGGGAGATTGCCCAGGCCGCAGGGGCAGAGGAGCAGGTGGAGCGGGTGTTCTGGATCTTGCGCCATATGGCCTTTAATCACCACCACCTTCAGGTGGAGGGCTCATGGGGCCAGCCCCAGACACTGCGCTTTTCCACAATCTGATCTGGCTGTGGCCATGGACCCATGGGTGCAGTAAGCCCAAGACCATGGCCTACCGGAGCGTACCCGGCAGCCCATGGTCTGGCCATGGCCATGGTGGAGAGTGTGGTGCTCCGGGTCATAGCGCCAGGTTTTAAGGATGGGGAGCAGGGGTTGCCGGAGCAGCTTGCAGAGACTCTCCTTGGCTAGCCAGCTGGCCAGCCGCTGCTGTTGCCCCCGTTGAGGACCCTCCTGCCGCTCCAGGGCATCCAGGGCATCTGCTTCCTCTGGAGAGAAGAACCGTCGAGCCATGGCAGGACTGATCCAGCGGTTGTGGACTTCCAGGTCAACCCCCAATTGCTGGCGGGCCATGGCCACCAGGGCAGTTCCCCGGCTGTGGCTCAAGCTCAGATGCCAATCCTCCATGTGCTCCAGTTGGGGAGGAGCGCCGGGATCAGCCCGCAGGGGCACCGCCTGGGGGGTGCAGCCCAACACCTGGGCCACCAGTCGCCGCAGCAGCACCCGGCTTCTTAACACCTCCTGGCCACGACCCATGGGCAGACGCTCCAGGGCATGGTGCTCCCATGGCTGGAGCCACTCTGGGCAATCATGCCGCTCATCCAATGGGCTGAGCCATAACACCACAGGACTGGGCTCTAGCTCCAGAAAAGGCTTGTCTAGGCTGGGGCTGAATTGCTCCCATTGCAATGACGCTTCAAGTTGGTGATGTGGCCCCTCCATTTACCCTGCCCGATGCCTCCGGCCAGCTAGTTTCCTTGGCTGATTTTGCCGGACAGCGGGTGGTTGTTTACTTCTACCCCAAGGATGACACCCCAGGCTGCACCAAAGAGGCTGCAAGCTTTCGGGATGCCTGGTCTGTTTTTGAGAAGAACCGCATCAAGGTGTTGGGCATCAGCAAGGACCCTGCCAGCAGTCACACCAAGTTCATTGAAAAGTACCAGCTGCCCTTTACCCTGCTTACGGACCTGGAACCATGCCCCGTGGCCAAGGCCTATGGCAGCTATGGCACAAAGCAGTTCATGGGTCGTGACATCACGGGTATGCTGCGCCACACATTTTTGATTGACTCAGGCGGACGGGTGGAAAAAGCCTATACCCAGGTGAAGGCTGAGGCCATGGCAGGGCAAATCCTCAGGGACCTGGGCCTCAGCTGAAGCCTAGAGCCGCAACAGGGCCTTCAAGGCTAAGTCTGGGTCGTGATGGGGGTAAGGGCCATCAGGGCCCAGCTGGGTGCAGATTGGCCCATGTAGGAGGGAAGCATCACCACCGGTGAGCCAGCATTCCGTTATGGCTGCTGCAGCCATGAGCTCTGCTGTGGTGCTGGCCACGGCGGCGCTGAGGCCATGGATGACCCCATCCACCATGGCATTGACGGTGTCTGTGGCTAAGCCGGGGCTGGTGGAGTTTTGCAGTGAGGTTTGCCCCTCCCTTCTCCAGGGGCAGGTCACCGGGGATTCCACAGCAGGGAGGGAAGCAGTGCCTTGATGGAGGCTCTTGAGCTGGAGGGCAACCCCTGGCAGGATACGACCTCCCCCAAAGCAGCCAGTGGCCGTAACCACGGTCATGGTCAAGGCCGTACCGGCATCTACCACCAGCACACCACCGCCACTGCTTTTGCTGCAGAATGCTTGCCAGGCCCCCAAGGCCCGGTCCACACCCACATGGGCAGGGCAGTTGGTAAGGGGAACCTGAGGGGTCTTAACTGGTGGGGGCCATGGGCTCAAGCTGGTCTGGAGGCTGGGGGAGATGGTGCCCACAGCAGCCCAGCGCCCCGTAGTAGGTTGCACCGGCCATGGAGGCCAATCCCCATCCCAGCGCTGGAGCAGTGGTCCCCAATCCCAGGTCTGGGGCTTCCCCAATCCCCAGTGCAAACGGCTATTGCCCACCAGCAGCACTGTGATGGCCATCAGGGCGATGGCCCTGCCCTAGGGGCAGAAGGGGTCTGGTCCAGGTGGAGGCCACATTCCCCATGGGCCCGTTGCCCACGGAAGCGGGTGGCCCGACCAGACACGTGACCATCAGGAGCGCTGGAGTGCCAATCCCCCACGGTGCTATAACCCTTCTCAAAGAGGGGATGTTGCGGTAGACCGTGTTCTTCTAAGTAGTAATAGACATCTTTGTCGGTCCAGTCCAGAAGGGGATGGAGGCTCCAGCGACCTCGCACCTGATCCAACACGGTCATGGAACGGCGGTGGACAGTTTGATTGCGGCGCACCCCACTGGCCCAACACCGGGCATCCAGCTGATCCAGGGCAGTTTCTAGGGGTTCCACCTTGCGCATTTGCAGGTAGCGCTCCATATCCTCTGGTCTCTCCGATTCCCAGAGGGGACCATAGAGGGCCTCCATCCGTGAGGCACTGAGTACGGGCTGGGCCACATGGAGCTCAAAGCCCAGGCGCTCCTGTAGTTCCCTGGCATAGCGGTAGGTTTCATGGGGAAGGTATCCTGTATCCACCCAAACCACAGGAATGGCAGATGCTGCCCGATGGGCCATGTGCAATAGGACAGCAGACTGGATGCCAAAGCTGCTGGTAACTACAAAGCTGCGACCAAACTCTGCTGCACACCAGGTCAGCTGACCAGCTGGTGGAAGGGTGGCCAAGATGGTGCGCACCGTGGCCAAATCCTGACCAGCCACCACCTCTGTTATGGCAGGTCCTGTTGTTCCCTGGTTGAGATCAGCAAGGAGTACAGGTTTAGCTGGATTCGCCATGAGCACAACAGCGTTGTGCTCCATTGTTCCATCCGTCACCCCATGGGATGGCCGGTTAGCGTCACAACCAATGCAACAGTTCCATGGTCAGACGGTTTCGGGTGGTGGTGGTGGGTGGTGGTTTTGCGGGACTCACCACTGCCCTGGCTCTTGCCCACAACCACAGCACCGTGTCGGTTGTGCTGGTGGAACCCCAAGACCATTTCCTCTTCACACCCCTGCTCTATGAACTGCTCAGTGGTGAGCTGCAGATGTGGCAGGTGGCCCCATCCCTAGATCACCTGCTATCAAGCCGTGGTATTTCCTGGATAAAGGATAAGGTGGTCAGCATCAATCGCCAGCACCGCTGCCTCACCACTGGCGGTGGTTGTGAACTGCACTTTGATCGCTTGGTGTTGACCTGTGGTGGGGTGCTCCAATCCTTTGGGGTGCCAGGTGTGGCAGACCATGCCATTGGCTTCCGCAGTCTTGCTGATCTGCGGCGTTTGCAAAAGCTGGTTCAAGGTCTGCAAGCCCAGCCCCAACCCCTGCAGCGCCTGGCCATCGTTGGGGCCGGTTACAGCGGTGTTGAGCTGGCCTGCAAGCTGGCGGATCTGCTGCCAGATCAGGTCTTGATTGAGCTCATTGAGCAGGGAGACGCCATCCTCCAGGGGAGTCGGGAATTCAATCGCCAACAGGCCCTTGCCGCATTGCAGCATCGGGATGTGCGGCTGCGCTGCCACAGCCGTGTGCAAATGGTGGCCGCAGACCACCTCAAGCTTCTTGTCCATGGTCAGAGGGAGATCCTGCCCTGTGCTGGTGTGATCTGGACAGCAGGTTTGGCAGTGGAACCGCCTCGTCTAATGCCGGCGGCCATGACCAGTGCTCAGGGGCAACTGCTCTGCCATGGGGACTTACGCCTTCTGGGGGATGAGGCCATTTTTGCAGGTGGTGATGTGGCAGCAGTATCTGGCCAGAGCCAGGAAAGTCCACCCGCCACAGCCCAGGTGGCCATTCAACAGGCACCGGTGCTGGCCCACAATGTTCTGGCTTCGCTCCAGGGAGAACCGCTCAAGGAGTTCCACTGGAATGACCTGGGGGAAATGCTCAGCCTTGGTTGTGGTCAGGCCACCATCACCGCCAAAGGATTCACCATGGCAGGGCCCACTGCAGCTAGGCTGCGGGAAGCCATTTATCTGGTCCGCATGCCTGGTGTTGGCCACCGCCTGGCAGCAGCGGCGGGATGGGTAGGGGAACACTGGAAGGCATGACCACCTTGCCTCAACCCAAGGGTTTGCTCATGGATGCCATGGGCACCCTCTTTGAACCTGCTGCTCCTGTGGCCACAACCTATGCCCAGGGGGCCGCCGCTCTGGGTGTCATGGTGTCCCCTGACCAGGTGAGCCCTGCCTTCCATGCCGCCTATGAGGCGTCCTCGCCCCTGGCTTTTCCTGACCTGTCGGCAAAGTCCCTGGAGCACCAGGAAAAAGAGTGGTGGTTGGCCTGTGTCCAGGACACCTTCCAGCGCCTAGGCCAGCCATTGGCCCCATCAGTGCTGCGCCAGCTCACCGGCCAGCTTTTTTACCACTACGCCCAGCCTAAGGCCTGGGTGGTTCCTGAAGATGTGCCCCGTTGCCTTGCCCGCTGGCATAGGGCCGGTCTGAAGCTGGCGGTGGTTAGCAATTTTGATAGCCGCCTAGATTCCTTGTTAGAGGGCCTATCCCTTCGTTCCTGGTTCAGTGCTGTGCTGATTTCCAGCCGTTGTGGTGTGGCCAAGCCCAATCCTCAGCTGTTTCACTTGGCCCTGGAACAGCTCCAGCTTTCAGCCCATGAGGTGTGGCACTTAGGTGATACTGCAGTGGATGTGCATGGTGCCCAGGCAGCGGGAATTCCCTGTATTCTCGTGCAACGGCCAAAGCGTACCCAACAACCAACCCACCACCAGGCATGATGGGGGACTGAAGGAAGGGCTGCAGAGCCGCCCATGGATGGCCTCATCACCCTGCTGATCCTGTTGCTAGCCGCTGTTTTGTTCATCACAGCAGCACTGCCGCCAGAGGGGGTGGGGCTGTTGGCCATGGGGCTTCTCATGGCCAGTGGTGTGCTCTCCCCTGCAGAGGCCTTGGCTGGCTTTGCCAGTCCTGCGGTTATTACTCTGCTGGCCATGTTTGCCCTCTCTGCAGGGTTGTTCCGTAGCGGAGCCCTGGATCGCTTGCGGGAGCTCATGGGAAGCAACCCTATGAAGCAGCCACAACAGTTGATCCAGCTGTTTGTGCTGGCCATTGGACCGTTGGCGGGCATCTTGGCCAACACCCCCATTGTTGCCACCCTGATGCCGGTTGTAGAGACATGGTGTCACCGCCGTGGCTTGGCTCCATCCCGCTTGCTCCTGCCCCTTTCCACCGCCACCATCCTGGGGGGTACCCTCACCTTGATTGGCACCTCCACCAATCTGTTGGCCAGTGACTTGAGTCGCACTGTGGGTGCGGAGATGGGCTTTGCCGGTGGATTACAGCTCTTTACCCTGACGCCCATTGCCCTGCCTCTCTATGTTCTAGGTGGGGCCTATTTGATCTGGTGGGCACCGGGTCTCTTGCCAGACCGCAGCCGGGATGGTCTGGAGCTCTTGGCCAGCCTCAGCCGGGATGGCTATCTGACGGAGGTGGAGGTGCCTGTAAACTCTATCCTGGTGGGCCAAACCCTCCATGACAGCCGTTTACAGCGGCGTTTTGATGTGGATGTTCTGGAGTTGCAGCGGGGTGGTGAGCGGTTCTCGCCCCCCTTTGCGGACCGGGTGCTCATGGGTGGGGACCGCCTACTGCTCCGTTGTAGCCGGAGGGATCTGCTGCGCTTGCAACAGGAGGACACCGTGACCCTGGCCGCTCCAGCACCAGCTGATCAACATGCTGGTCAAGATATTGAGGGAACAGCTACCCAGCGGATGGTGGAAGTGCTGCTGCCCGCTGGCTCATTTTTGGCAGGGGCATCCCTGCGGGAACTGCGCTTCCGCCAGCGCTACAATGCCACAGTCATTGCCCTGCGCCGTGGTCAGGAACTGGTGCGGGAACGGCTGGGTCAGGTGGTTTTGCGTGCCGGGGATGTGCTGCTGTTGCAGGCGCCCCTGGATAGCTTGCGGGGCCTTCAGGCCACCAATGATCTGCTGGTGATGGACACCATCGAGCAGGAACTACCCACCACCACAAAGAAATATCCCACCATTGCCATTGGTCTGGCCGTTTTGGTGATGGGTGGATTGGGGATAATACCTTTGGTGGCTGCAGCCTGCTTGGGGGTAGTGGCCATGGTGGCTGTGGGTAGCTTGCGCCCTGGTGATCTCCAACAGGCGGTGCGCTGGGAGTTGATCCTGTTGGTGGGCTCCCTCTATGGCTTCAGTACGGCCCTGGTGAAGACCGGTCTGGCGGGGGCAATGGCTACCCAGCTGGTCACATTGACCGGGGACTGGCCAGTCTATGGCGTGCTGGTGACCATCTATCTAATCACCACCTTGACCACGGAAATCATCAGCAATGCTGCCGCAGTGGTGCTCTGGCTACCGGTGGCTGCCCGCATCGGCCTGGATCTGCAGATTGATCCCATGGCCTGTGTGGTTTGCATTGTTTTTGCCGCCAGCTGGAGCTTCATCACACCGTTTGGCTATCAGACCAACCTGATGGTGTTTGGTGCAGGAGGCTACCGGATTAAGGACATGGTGCGCTATGGAACACCACTGACCATAGGGGCCACCTTGCTGGTACCCCTGCTGACGGTTTGGCAGTTTGGCCTTTAAGTAAGATCCCTGGCCATATGCCCCTGAGGTTGCAATGGCCACATCTGTCCCCAGCCCAGCCGCTGGCACCGAGAAAGAGGTGGTGCGCTCCTACTTCAATGGAGCTGGTTTTGAGCGCTGGCGGCGCATTTACAGCACCAGCCAGGATGTGAACAAGGTGCAGGAGCACATCCGCCATGGCCATGAAAAAACTGTCTCCACTGTGCTGAGCTGGCTCCAGGAGGATGGCGATGTGCAGAGCCGTAGCTTCTGTGACGCCGGCTGTGGTGTGGGCTCTCTCACCCTTCCCCTAGCTGGTATGGGGGCTGAGCAGATTACAGCCAGTGATCTTTCTGAAGCCATGCTGGCTGAGGCTCAACGACGTGCTGATGCCGCTGGCATCAACGACCAACAGGTGGATTTTCATGTGACTGATCTGGAAGATCTGCAGGGTTCGTTTCACACGGTCATCTGTCTGGATGTGTTTATTCACTATCCCCAGAAGGCTGCAGAAGCCATGGTGCGCCACCTGGCCAGTTTGAGTCAGGATCGTCTGATTGTTAGCTTTGCTCCCTACAGCCTCCCCTTAGCTGCCCTCAAAGCCATTGGCAGCATCTTCCCTGGTGCCAGCAAGGCAACTCGGGCCTACACCCTCAAGGAATCCGGTGTTGTGGCTGCCGCCGCCGCTGCTGGTTTCCGGCCCACCAGCCGTAACCTCTTCTGCAGTGCACCATTCTACTTTTCACGACTGCTGGAGTTTCAGCGGTATAGGTGATTGCCCTATAGCTGATGATACTGGGTAAGAGTGGGTGGGACAAGATTAGCCTTGCTAGTCTCTGTACAAATATTCATGGGATTGCCCAATGGTTCAGCTAAAAATTCAGGCCATGGTCCACTTGTAACCTGGTGACCACTTGACGTGCATTAGCCCTATGGAAATACTTTTATCATTATTCTTCTTATTTTTACTATGACCTGACAAAGTGGTTGAATAGTTACTTTGTAGTTCATGGAACTTTACCTACATAGGAGAACTTTTTAGTCTTGGACAGTTTGATGATAGATTCTTTAGGATCTTTTCAGGGACTGATAAGTTTCTCTTCTGCTTAAAGTTACTGTCTAGAAGATTTGAAATGAATGATAAGAAGTGTATTCATCTTGAGTCCGTAGGAAATAATAAGCTATTCACCTATCATCCTTACAAGAGAAGCACTTCATGTTCATTAAAGCTGCCTTATGAGGATAAATATCTAGTTCGCTACCCATCTGAACCGGCAATGGAAACCTAACGTTAAGAATCTTTTCAGTATTTGTCCCTCACTAGGTGTTCTGTGGGGCTAAGATAAATATTTTCT
Source organism: Synechococcus sp. PNGco_S_binSS4 (assembly GCA_007571085.1). Classification (GTDB taxonomy): domain Bacteria; phylum Cyanobacteriota; class Cyanobacteriia; order PCC-6307; family Cyanobiaceae; genus Synechococcus_B. The sequence goes on along the minus strand of RKSC01000084.1, from coordinate 1,166 downwards.
TTCTGGCTCTCCCTCCTTAACCAGCCCCCTGCCGACTCCCCATCTTCTCAAAAATTAGGCATGAAGAAAAAGCTAGTTCTGCTGGTTGCTGCTGCGATCATCGCTCCCATACTTTGGGTAGAAGCTGAAAATCGCGTGAAATATATCTCAGCTAAACATTCTCTAGAAAGTTATGGAATAAGACTGGCATGTTTCGATTCTAGGCGTGAAATCTTAAACACTGTCGAATTTATATACAGTTTTTATCCTAGTAGACCAGAAATGGAAAAAGCTGCGAATTTAATAGTAGGTAGACTCATTTTATCTAGCAACTGCTATGATGATGTGGTTGGTAAAATGTTTGGTCCTTAAGGCTACGGATTACGGCCATCTCTCGGTTTGCTACACCACCTCACCCTCCACCTTTTCTTTTCGTTCATTTTTTCACCAGAATTATGACCAACTTCAACGCCGAAGCTAGCTCCCAAAAAAGAAGAGAGGCGTTGGAGTTCGGGCTAATTCTACTGGGACTTGTCATTGGTCTCCCTTCACTTTACGTTTTTCTGGAACAATCGAGAACGTACAACTTTGCGGTTGATAGATTAGAGAAATACGGCATAAGACCAGAGTGTTTTGGCTCTAGAGGGGAAGTCCTAGAATTTGCCGATAAAATAATTTTAGCCGAAATGCGTATGAGAAGCACCGGGCTTCTTAACCCCTCGCAGCATGATATACTTAGAAGGGAATTTAGAAGGGAATTCCTTGCGACTACCGACTACCCACCGCGCTGCTAATTTCATAAACACCACCACCACTTATGAGAAAAGAGAACAAGCCGCTAATATGATGAGAATTAGATTGGCTACGACTACAAACTGCTACGACGATCTTGTCCTTGAAGGAATGATGGAGTTTCAAGAAAATATGGGAAATATTCAAAAAGAAATAGAAGAGGCTCAAGCAGAAGCTGAAGCTCAAATGCAAGCGATTCTTGATGCACTGCCTTGAGCCTTTTCTTTTTTTGACCACCACTCCTATTTTTTTCACCATGATCAACTTCAACACCAACGCCAACTCCACTCAAAAAACCTGGTCTCATCACAGCCTCCAGCAACCAAAATCTCGTCCCGTCACCATTTACATTCCAGATGTTATTCCCAAGTCCTTGCAGCTAGATGACTCAGAAA
>RKSC01000091.1 GCA_007571085.1 Synechococcus sp. PNGco_S_binSS4 | reverse complement strand
ATCTCCTTGGACTTAGGACTAGGCTCACCCATAGTGCTATAATTGATGATTTAGAATTAGAACCGGATACAACCTATGAATTGGAAGTCCGTGCTCTCCTCGGCTCCTCTTTAGCATCCTATCCTCCCGTAAATCCTGCTAGTGTTACAATTCCACACCAAACGCCGGCAGGGCCGGCAGGTTTCAATGCTAGTGTTGATAGCAGCAATCACCTTGTAACACTTTCCTGGGATGATCCCTTGAATAAATATATTACGGGATATGAATATCGTATGAGGACAGTAAATGGACCTTTTAGTATTCCTTGGACAAATTGGACATCCATGAGTGGCAGTAATGCTAAGACTACCAGCCATACAGTTCAAGGGAAACTTCGCATCGTTGATGGCTTATATCATTTCGAAAATGAATTCCAGGTTCGTGCTGTCATTGACAACCTGAAGGGTAATAGCTCAGTTACATGGACTTGCTGGCTGACTGAGATGTCACCGGGTCCCTATATTACACCCTCTAACCCCCATGGAGCAGCCCCATCCTATTGTTATCTTACTAGCCGAGGGTATTAAGATATTTCTTCGTCCTAATTGATTGGGATCTTAGGTAAGTCGATTAGGATCTCACCTGGATTCTATGGACTTCCCCTTTTAAGACAACCCTGGAAAAACTAGCCGATGCTTTTGTTGATAGTAAAAGGAGGATGTTATTGGAAGCCCAAGCCATGGGAATGGAAGATACCCTCATTCAGGGGCGCTCCATAGGCTTTTTGCAAGAATCCATCTTGCTGAAGTTCACATCCCTAGACCACATTTCTAATAGTGATTGTTGGCCAAAGCTGGGGTGCTGGGAAGGTTTTAGAAGGTAACCGTTCTGCAGCTGTTCCCATCCCACTCACTGGAACCAATCCTAAAGCCAAGGGCCTAGGGTGCCGTCCTGGTGATGACGCGGCCAGAACCCACCTGGCCTTTGGTGCCATGGTCTTGGCAGGGCTGGATGGCACCAAGAACCAGATTGATCCTGGAGAGTTAACCGGGGAGGTAACAGGGATTGATCTCTTTGAAGCATTAGAGAAAGAGCTCCCAAGGATTTCTCAACTGTCCCTGCTTCTCTCAAGAAGACCCTGGAAGCTTTGCAAAAGGACAATGACTTTCTCAAACAGGGGGATGTGTTCACCAATGATTTCATTGAGAACGGGATTGCTTATAAATATGAAGAGGTGCAGCAGCTGTGCCAGCGCCCCCACCCTTACCAGTTTCCCCATGTACTAGGACGGCTGAACTAATTAAGTCTCCTTGCAGCTAGGCAGGCCAGGTGCTGGCACCAGTGGTCCACCATCTCTGCCTCCCTAGCTTCCACCATGATCCGCAACAAGGATTCCGTGCCGCTGGCACGAATCAATACCCTGCCATCAGAGCCCATGGCTGCCTCTGCAGCTGCAATGCCTTCCTGCAGTTGGGGATTGTATTTCCATTGCTCTCTATTTTGCTGGTCTTTTATTCTCACGTTAATTAACTTTTGGGGGTAGGAGTGGAAACTCTCATCGGCCAATGTGGCTAGGGAGCAGCCAGAATTGACAATCAGCTGGGTTAGCTGTAGTGCTGTCATCAAGCCATCCCCAATGGAGTGGTGTTGGCTCCAAAGCACATGGCCCGACTGCTCGCCCCCCAGAGCCGCCCCGGTGCGCTCCATGGCTGCACAGACATGCTGATCCCCCACCGGGGTTTCCTCCAAACATCCCCCTCGCGCCACCCATGCCCGCCGGAAACCCAGATTGGCCATCTGGGTGACCACCAGGCGATGCTCCGGCAGTAAATCACCACTATCCAACTGTCCACCCCAGAGAAACAAAATGTGGTCCCCATTCACAAGGTGGCCCCGATGGTCCACAGCCAAGCAGCGGTCCGCATCTCCATCAAAGGCAATGCCCAGATCCGCCTGCTGTGCCACCACAGCCTCCTGCAGTAGACCCAGGTCAGTGCTTCCACAACCCACATTGATCTTGTTGCCGTCGGGCTGGCCATGGAGCCCGGTCACCTGGGCGCCAAAGCGTTCAAATAGGCTGACGGCACAGGCGGTGGCCGCCCCCCAGCAGAGATCCAGAACCACCCGCAAGGGGCGGCAGTGGTCCTTCCGAGGCTCCAACTGCTCCAGAAGTCCCTGCTCGTAGCTCTTCAGCAGCCCATGCCGTTGGTGGCTGGTGCCCCCTGCATGGCTTCCCAAGGGAACTGGCTGCCTTAGCCACCCTTCCAGCTCCCGCTGCTGGCCAATGGTCAGCTTGCGACCGTACTGGGCAAAGACCTTGATGCCGTTGTCCGCAGGAGGATTGTGGCTGGCGGAAATCATTATCCCCCCTGCCCCCTGCTGGTGGCGGGTCAACCAAGCCACCACAGGGGTGGGACAGAGGCCCAGATCCCACACCTCCCGTCCTGCAGCCAGGAGACCAGCCTGGAGGGCTGCCATCAACATGGGACTGCTCCTGCGGGAATCTCGACCCAAAAGCACAGGCCGGCCCCGTTCCAGCACATGGCCACAGCCATAGCCCAGCTGCAAGGCTAAGCTTGGGGTTAAATCTATCCCGACACGCCCACGAATGCCGTCAGTCCCAAAGGCTGGTACAGAAGGATTGACAGACAAGCCCTGGTTGGCGAGGATCAGGTTAACCATCGGTAAGTTCCATCGGCTGGACCTTACCCAACTGACCATGGGCTTGCCAGTGCACTGCACTAGGACCTGGTAGATCACCACAGGGACCATGGCGGAGAGCATGGGCTTCGTGCCTCAATCCCAACCTCCCAGCCTGCCCCAACGGTGCCCCAGGGACTGGCCTGGCTTGCTGCTGGCTCTGGCCCTGCTGGGCACCATCAGCCTCTTGAGCTGGGTCCTGCTTTTGGTAGGGCGCAATGCTTTGGCCCACCGCCCCCCCCTGAATCGTTGGAGTTCTGCAACACTGCTGCTCCGCACAGCCCGCTATAGCCCTGATCCTTCCCGGCGGCGTCAGTCCCGTCTGGTGTTGGCTGCTGCATCACAAACCCCCAGGGAACAGATCCACTGGTTGACAGCACAGGGCTGGGGTGAACACCGTGGCCTGCGCACGGAGCCCTCCGTAGTGCTGTACCTCCTGGCCATGGCTGAGCAAGGCCGTGGGCAAAGGAGCACTGCCCAGGCCCATTGGCGTGAACTGTTGATCCGCTTCCCAACCACCCCAGCCAGTGCGGATTCCCGCTATTGGTTGGGAACGCCAGGGGATGAGCTGCACAAAGAACTGCTGGAACAGTTTCCGGCTCACCCAGCCAGCCTGGCCTCGGCCCTTACCATGGCCCAAAATCCTGGTCCCAACCAATTAGATGGTGCTCTGCACCTGGCCCGTTGGGGGCCAAGGAAGGTGGGGAGTGAATATCTCCTAGCCAAGCTCTGCATTCAGCAGGGGAGTCAACTTCCTGTCACCATGGCCACCACCATGGCCAATGCCCTGCTGCAGGTGGACAATCCTGCTGCTGCCCAGGCCTGTCAGCCAGGAGCTGCTGCCCCCAGTGGCACTGCAGATGACCCATGGTTTGGGATTCGCCAGCTCCTTCTGCAGGGATCTTGGCTTGAGGCCCACCATGGTTTGGTCATGGCTAACCAAAACCCTAACTTGACACTGGCGGAAGGGGTTCGCTTAGGTTTTTGGCACGGCTTTGTTAAACAAGCCCTGGGGGAGCCTGAGGAAGCCCAGCGCCTCTGGTATGGGGTGGTTCAGCAGGCCCCATGGAGCTATTACGGCTGGCGCAGCCAGGTGCGTCTTGGGGAGGCCGGTTGGCCCTCACCTCTGGGAGAGATCCCGCCACCACCTCCAGCGGCATCCCTGGGGCAGCGGGGCAAAGGGAACGATGCCGTGACCTGGCTGTGGAACATTGGCCTGGAGCTGTTGGCTTGGGAGCACTGGCGACATTGGCGTAATGGCACCGTTCCTGAGGACCCTGACAGCCTCTGGGTGGAGGGTCAGCTGCGCCTGGCTGTCATGGACCCTTGGATGGGACTGGAACAGCTAGATGATGCCAGCTGGAATCGCCCTGCCCATGAAGGGCAACTGCTAGCCCTGGAGCAGGCCCGTCACCCCATATTTTATGGCCAGGTGCTAGAAGAGGCAGCCCAGCGCTATGGTTTAGATCCAGCCCTCCTTCTGGCCACTGCCCGCCAGGAAAGTCGCTTCCGACCTGCTCAACGCTCCATTGTGGGTGCCCTGGGCCTATTGCAGCTGATGCCAGCCACGGCCGCAGAGCTCCTGGCCATGACCCCTGTGCCTGGGGTATCAGGGGAGGGGGAAGACCTGGAGGCCCAGCTGCTGAATGCCGAGATCAACGCAGACCTGGGTGCCCGTTATCTAGCTCAGCAGTTGCAGAATTGGCAACAGCAGCCTATTCTTGCCATTGCCAGCTATAATGCTGGCCCTACAGCTGTGGCCGGTTGGAGCATGGAGCACCTGGCGGAGCAGCCAGAGCTTTGGATTGAGGCCATCCCCTATGACGAGACACGGTTCTACGTGAAAAAGGTGCTGGGCTACTGGTGGGCCTATAGCTGTCTCCACGGCACACCATGCCCTCACTCCAAGGAAGAAGAAGGAGTAGCAAAAAATGGCAGGACCCCAGCGGGCACCAAGGCTGATAAAGGGAGCCTATGGAAACCAGGGAGCCTGGGGAAAAGCCACCAAAAAGCCCACAAGGACCCATGGCCATGGTTAGGCTTTAGCCAGCAGGGCCACCACCAGGTTGGTGGGCTCAGACCCTGGGTTTAGGTGAGACGGCCCTTACCACCTGAGGGAGCTGGCAGATTCAGGCTGATAGCCCCCAGGGGACAGCTGGGAATACACTGCTCACACACCACACAACGTCGGGCTTCAAAGTTGAGGCTCCAATGGGGCTGCTCCATGTGCAGAGCACCTGTGGGGCAGACCGTGGAGCAGATGCCACAGTCTACACAGCGCTCCCGATCAATGCTCAATTGGCCCACTGCTGTGGTGACCACCAATCCCTGCCGCCGCAGCCATGCTGTCGCCGCTGCCAGATCGTCAATATCACCTGAGAGTTCCACCACCATCACCCCTTCCTGATTGGGGCCAATCTGAGCACGAATGATTTTGGAGGCCACGTCATAGTCAATGGCCAGACGATAGGTGATGGGTTGGTTCAATGCCTCCCGGGGGAGGCGCAACGTTAGGCGCTGCTTCATAACTGACGAATGCCCTACAGATCAAGCTAGCAATATGAGACCATGGAACAAACCTAAACTTGTCTGTAAGTTGCCTGCCAAACAATGGACAACAAAGATCGCCCCGTGGCCATGGGCTTGGCCATCATTGCTGCGGTGTTAGCTGTGGTGGTGTTCTGGAACCGTTCCATCAGCAACCAAGGCCTTGAAGCCCTGGCCCGGGCATCCCTACCCCTGGATCAGGCCCTTAGCAATGGCAAGCCCACCTTGGTGGAGTTTTATGCGGACTGGTGTCAGGTGTGCCACCAGATGGAGCCCACCATGGCCCAGGTGAAGCGCAGCCACCAGGGCACCTTGGATCTGGTGCTACTGAATGTGGAAAATCCCCTATGGGAACAGGAGTTGGAGCAGTTGCAAATTCGGGGTATTCCCACTTTTCTATTCTACGGTGCCAACGGCAGTCTCTATGGTCGCTCCATGGGTCTGCACCAGCCTGAGCAGCTGGCAGCAATGGTGGACGCCCTGCTCCATGATGCCCCTGTGCCATTTCTAGACAATTCTGGTGTCACAAGTGAGCTTACTGGCACTAGTCAATACCAGAACTCCTCGGTGGGACCCCGCAGTCATGGTCAAGGTTCAGCTTGAGGGTGTGGGCTGTCTCGGTGGGCCTCCATCTCCTCGGCC
>RKSC01000015.1 GCA_007571085.1 Synechococcus sp. PNGco_S_binSS4 | reverse complement strand
TGCTGAATAGGCTCCTTCCCTGCTTTAGGATCACCCCTAGCAGGAAGGACTCCATTGACCAGCACCACAGGACGGCCCCAGTCGTCTCCCTTGATCTGGTCTTGGCGTAATGGGCTTGTGGCGGGGCTTGTGGGCGCTGGTGTGTGGGGTGTCTCCTGGTTTCTACTGCAGCCAACAGGTACCCAGGATCTTGCCCCTTACACCATTGCGGTGGAGGAGCAGACCTTGCAGGGGTCCCTGGTGGCCAGCGGCGTTGTGGAACCCATAAGGCAGGTGAACCTGAGCCCTTACCAGGCAGGCATTGTGGACACCATCAATGTGGACGAGGGGGAACTGGTGGTTGAGGGTCAGGTGCTGGTGCTCATGGACGGCAGGGACTTATCCATTCGTGTGCAGGAGTATCAAGCCCTCTTGGGAAAGGCGGAGGAGGAGCTGGCCCTACGTGAGGAAGAGCTAACACGCCAACAGGACCTGGTGACAGCAGGAGCCCTAAGCCCATTGGACCTGAGCCAACTGGTGAGCCGTCACCGTTCCCAGCAGAGCCAGGTGCTGGCCAGCCGGCAGCAACTGGAGGAGTTGCTCTTTTTGCAGAAGGAGCTGACCGTACGGGCACCCATTAGTGGTCTGGTGATGGAGCGCTTTGCTGAGCCCGGCAGTTATGTGGCCCCTTCCGTGGCGGCTTCAGACAGTGCAGGTGCCACCCGTGCTTCCCTACTGGCCTTGGGTTCTGGCCGCAAGGTGGTTGCCTCTTTACCAGAAAGTGATGTGGGCCGGATTCAGGCCAAGCAAGCGGCCAATGTGGTGTTGAGCTCTTTCCCCGATCAACCCTTGGCTGCCCAGGTGGAAACCATCGCTCCTCGCTCCCAGACCCTGCAAAACGTCACCACTTTTGATGTGACCTTGAAGCTTTTGGCTGAGGATCCCCAAATCCGTTACGGCATGAGTGGGGATGTGGAATTCTTCACAGGAGAGCTCTCAGCTACCCCAGTGGTGCCTACTGTTGCAATTTCTACCAGTTCGGGCCAAACGGGAGTCTATGTGGTGGATCAGAATAACCAGCCGGTTTTTCGTTCTGTTGCCCTGGGCTATTCCAGCGGTGACAAGACCCAGGTGTTGGATGGACTGGAGGTGGGTGAGCTTATATTTATCAACCTACCCCCGTGGGCCCGCCAGGTGCCATAGCTGGAGCTGGCGGGATACACAAGGGTTGTTAGCTGAGACCGGTTAGCCAGTGGCACGAATCATGCGGATACGACCACCACGGCGCTGAATGGTTTGCACCTGACGGCTGAGGCTGGAAAACTGAACCCGGACCACCTGGGCAGCACAGCGATTGGTTGCGCTGTTCTTGGGTAGATCGTAGCTGATCTCGTAGGTGGTTACACGGTTGTCGTACTGGTTGTTGGCAATCAGGGGCGGATTGGCCTTGGCAGGCAGGTTGGCAGCAATTTGACGCACCTGAGCCATTGCAGGAGCCCGGTCACTGCTGGCCCTGCCCCGATCCAGGTTCAAGGTGCGCAGGTAGTCCTTGTTGCTCTGGAACTGGCTGGAGTCCACCCTTGGGTAGGGAACACTGTTCTCCCCAAAGACATCACTGTACTCGTCACTATCAATATAGGAGAGGATTTCAGCGTCATAGCCGTGGGTGTTATAGATGAGCACATGCTCAGCAATCTCCTCTTGGCTACGAGGTGCCCGGCCTAGAAAATGCTTGAAGTTTAGCTCAATAAATCGATACTGATTATTGCGGCTGAAAAATAGGTTTCTGTAGGTCTCGGAAAGACCAACTGCGATGACAAATTCACGCACCGTGATGTTGCCATTGCGGAGTTGGGACTCAGCTTTTTTGCAACACTCAAAGCTATTGACGTGAGCATTGCCCAAAACCTGACGATAGGTTGAGACAATTACATCCTGGAGTTCCGTCTCTGAATGAGCCTTAAACAGCTCTGATTTGAGTTCGTCGGCAAGCCAAAGGGGCATGGTGGATTAAGCGAAGGGTCAAAGGGGGATTAAGACTGCAGCCCAGCAAGGCGCCAGGTGCAGTAGGGGGTAGGGAGATCAGGTGATCTCAGTGAGGCTCAGGATACGGCCACTGTTGCGGTGGATAAACGCCAGTTGGCCACTGATGTTGTCACCGGACACCACATAGGTTGTGGTGGCAAGGCGACGGCGACTGCCAGCCCGCTGGCCGCTGACAACTATGCGGAAGCGTTTGCCGGTGGCATCGGGTGAACCACTGCTGGCAGTGCTACGGATGGCAATGGCTGGCTTGTCTGCCCCAGCAATGGTATTCACCATGGTGGATGCCTTACTGACGCTATCGCTACCGGCATAGCCAGGCACCAGTGCAATGGTGCGATTGAAGTTAGCCTGACTACGGCCATCCGTACTGCTTACACCCCGCAGATAGGGCACCAGATTGTCCCCAAAAGCAGTGCTGTACTCGTCACTATCCACCAGCCAGTCAATGGCGGCATCATAACCAGCAGTGATCACCCGATCCAGCTGGGCACCCATTTCAGCCTGGTTTTCGGGGCTGCGGCCCAGGATGTGCTTATAGTTTACCTCCACAAATCGGTATGGTGCCACCGCTTCAAAGAAGCGGGCCCGATAGAGAGGTGTTTTGCACAAACCACGAACAAAGCCCCGTACGCTGAGCTCCCCGCTAAGGAACTGGGATTCCAGCACTTGGGGCCGTTCCGATTCCATCAGATGGGGATTGCCCATCACATGGCGATAAAGCTGGCGCAGCACCACAGCTTTATCTGTAGCACTGTCATCGGCCTGGCACATGTAGCCAGGCTGTACCCGCTCGCCCACACCAAAGCTGCCATAGGGGCTGCTGCTGAGGGGGACGGACTGGGGAGCCTGGGTGATGCGGGCAAAGCCAGACAGCTTGGGCAGGGGCCGTCCCTGGCTAGGTAGGGGGATGGCATAGCTGGGATAGTCCAGCAGCTCTGCCATGGTGCGGCTGGCCCGGCCTACGGAGCGGTCACTGGCAGAGGCACCACCCCGGAGACGGAAAGTTTTGTTGAAGGTGTCTTGGGCAAAACCCACCAGGCTGTTGACGGAGCGCAGGTAGGGAACCGTATCCTCTCCAAAAGCAGATAAGTACTCATCACTGTTGACGTAACTGCTGATTTCTGCGCCATACCCCTGCTCTCGCAAGGTCTTCACATGGGTGCTGACTTCCCCTTGATTGGCAGGGGGGCGACCCAGAAAGTGCTTGCAATTCAGCTCTACAAAGCGATGGGGGGTGGACCCACTGAGGAAGAGCCTTTCATAGGTGGCAGATTGCCCCAGTGCTTCCACAAACCCCCTCACCGTCAGGTTGCCTTGGCGGAGCTGGGACTCAGGGATGGTAACCCGGTCTGCCTCAAAAAGACCGATTCCACCAAAAATCTGACGATAGGCAGCGTTGATGACTTCATCCAGGTTGTCCCTGGAGGAGCTTAAGCGAATTGGATCTTGATCCAGATCGCGAGCCACACCAAAAGAATACTTCTGGGTACGATAGTCAGAGAGGCTTGTGATAGGGCTCATAGGGAAAAAGTTGGCAAATAAGGCTAGGGAATAAGGTTAGGCTTGCTTTAAGTGAGGTTTGAGGACTTTGGCATCAGAGTAATCTGACTTCAAGATGGTCAGGGCACTGGCGTAATGCTTGAAACCTTGCCTCCTTCTGAGCGAATGCGCTGCAACTGTTCAAGGAGCTTATTAAAAGGTAAATAGAGGACCTTATTACTCTTGCGGTGTTTGGAGTAGTTGAGATAGCCTGTGGTCTCCACGCGGAACACCTTGCCTTCATCAGTTGCGCCAACTCCAAGACGGGTTTGGACTGCCCTGCCAAGGGGTGTGGGACGGAACCCAAAGCCTTGACCATTGCCATTGATACCAGAAGGGGCAATAATGGGCAGGGACCGGTTTATGTAAGCTGCGCTGCCCAGCTTGAACTCAATACCCGACAGATCTCCTTTGAGATCACTGCTTGCCGCACCGCGGGTCAGCTGGAACATCCAAGTGAACCCTCTCATGCTCTTGCCCGGGCCAGATTTCCAGCCATGGAGATAGGGAACGGTGTCTTCCCCAAAGCGTTCCTGATACTCATCGCTGTTGATAAAAGAGTCAATGTCAGCGTCGTAACCCTGTCTGTCTAGGCGATGGGCGTGCTGACGCATCTCCTCAAAAGAATCAGGGGAGCGGCCCAGTAGGTGCTTAAAGGTGAGCTCAATATAGCGATAGCGGTTGCAAGCGTCAAAGAAGCGGCTACGGTAGAGAGAGCTCTTGGCCAGGGCACGCACGAATTCCCGCATGCTGATGCGCCCCATCTTGAATTGCGACTCAGTGACGATTTGTCGCTCACTATCCATAACGTAGGAATTACCGAGCACCTGACGATAGGCGGCACGCAGGAGGTTGTCCTGTTCTTCGCTACTACCGGCCTGGTAATTTTGCTGCGGTGCAGTCGACTCGTAGGGTTCAACGCCAAGAAGAGAGGCTGGACCAAAGGTCATGGAAGGAGAGCCGTGGTGTGGGAGCGTAATTTGCCGCTGAAGGGCATGGCAGCAATGTAGGACCAGAGCTTTGGACCACAGTTGATACCATGGAGAAAGTGATTAAATCGTTACGAAACCCAGGGGAGGGTGCATGTTCTCCCCTGGTAATGGACCTGCTCGGTGCAGTTAGCCTAAGGAGTTAGCAACGTAGTCAAGGGCGGCATTGTACTCAGAGAGAGCCTGGGCACTCATGTCCCGGGGGGCACATCCCCGGTTACGCAGGGTGTTGAGGCCATAGACATAGGTGGCAGGGTCAATGCTAAGGGCCGTATAGACTTCCTTGGCACCATTGATGGCCAGTTCATCAAGGGGGCCAGTACCACCGGTGACCAGGGCGTAGTTGATCAGGCGCAAGTAATGGACAAAGTCCCGCTTGCACTTGTCCTTGCCCTCCGTGTCACACACCCGGGGCTGACGACCCAGGTTTCCTTTGGGGTTGGCTGCATAGACCGCATCAACAGCTTCTTGGGCCACAGCATCGTAGTTAGCAGCCAGCTTTCCAGCGGCTTCCATGCGGGCAGTGGCACGCTCCAGGGAGCCACGGACAGACTCCAGGTCAGAGGCGCTGGGGAAGCGAGCAGCGTTATCTGCTGCTGCAATTACTGTAGTGATGGTGGATTTCATCGTGAAGGTTTAGGACAAAAGTGTTGGTTTTTGGGAATGTGGCTTTAGCTTTCGCTGTGCCTTCAGCTGAGGGCAGTGGAGATGGTGTCAAAGTAGCCTGCAGCTTCAGAAGCCAGGGCAGAGCAGTCACCCTTGGCGGTGGTGCCCAGGGTGATAGTGTTGTTGGTGGCTTGAGGACCCCGGTCGGTGTTGGTACCATTAATGTGGGCCACAGCACAGGTCTTCATGATGGCCACGGCACGCACCATGGAACCGCTGGGAACACCCAAGGCAGCGTAGGTTTCCTTCAGACCATTGAGGCAGCGATCCTGCAGCACAGAGGCATCACCAGCCAGCAGGGCATAGGCAACATAACGCAGGATAATTTCCCCATCCCGAAGGCAGGCAGCCATACGGCGGTTGGAGTAGCAGTTACCACCTGGTGAGGTGAGGCCAGGGTTCTCGCAGATCATGCCAGCCACTGAGTCAGTGACAATGCAGGATGCAGACGTGGAGATTGCCTTAACAGCATCCAGGCGCTTATTCCCCTCTGTGACAAAGGTCTTGAGGGAAGCAAGTTGACTGCCGTCAATAAAGGAGCCACTTGCATCAGCGGCGGAAGCGGCGCGGGAAAAGGCGTCGAGCATAGGGAGACTTTGTTTAAAGACGGAGAGATCTCAGGGAGAGAGATCTCAGGGAGAGAGATCTCAGGGAGAGAGATCTCAGGGAGAGAGATCTCAGGGAGAGAGATCTCAGGGAGAGAGATCT
>RKSC01000062.1 GCA_007571085.1 Synechococcus sp. PNGco_S_binSS4 | reverse complement strand
AAGATTGCGATAGCACCATTGGCTGGCCACCACCAAGCCCAGGATTTCCAGTAGTCCTGGCACAACGGGAAGTAAGTTAATGGTGGCCAGCACGCTGTTCACCAACAACAATGCCAGGATCAACACCAGCACAAGCCCTAGGATAGTTCCGATGCGGCCTGCTTTCTCCCAGTCCACCTTGTCGAGGGAGTTATTGATCTTGCCAATGGCCTCGTCGTAGCGTTTGGAGAATGTCAAAGGCTGATCCTCCTGAGTGTCCTGTAATCCCGTTGAGGTTGCTCTGGAGGTTCCGTCGTCAGCTTGGGTGGCGTCAGTCATGAACCATTCTGGTGAGCAGTTTAAAGATAGTGTGAAGCTGGCAGAGGTGCCAGGTTCCCTCCAGCTGAATCCCCAATCCCTAGCTGCACTAGAGGGCACTCTTGCTGTGCCATGGCCGGAAGAGGGTTGCGCCCTTCTCCTGGGTGAGGCCAAGGGCCAGAGCCTGGAGTTGCAGCATATTTGGCCTTGTCAGAATGTGTGGCACCCCAACTGGCCGGAGGAGGCAAAACATGCCACCGGGGAGGGGACTTTAGATGGCCACATAGATGGCCACAGCCGTTGTGACCGCTTTGCGGTGGATCCCCGTGAGCTGATCGCAGCCCAGAAGTATGGCCGTCAGAAGGGGTTGGTTCTGTTAGGGGTTGCCCATTCCCACACCCGGGGCCCTTCTCACCCCTCAGCTCTGGACCGCTGCCATGGCTGGCCCCAAACCATCATGTGGATTTCTGCCCTGGTGAACCCCACTGGTTGTGTGAGAGCTCAAGACCGCAGTGCCTGGTGGGTGAGGGGGCCAGGTTCCCTCCAGCCCCTGTCCATTGATCTGCTGTAGTGATCTGCTGTAGAGCATACTGGGTCTTGTTAGGACAACCTGCTGCAAGGGAGCAGCCATACTGCAAAAAATCCAGTTGTTTGCCTGCACTGTTCTGCCATGCTGCCTCCAGATACACGCACAACCACCCTCAGCCCAGATGAGATCGCCCGCTTCTCTCGCCATCTGATCCTGCCGGAAATCGGCATGGAGGGCCAGAAGCGCCTTCGGGCAGCCAGTGTCCTGTGTGTGGGCACAGGTGGCCTGGGTTCCCCCCTGCTGCTTTACCTGGCTGCTGCTGGTGTGGGGCGCATTGGGATTGTGGACTTTGATGTGGTGGACCACAGCAATCTGCAGCGCCAGGTGATCCATGGCACCAGCTGGGTGGGTCAGCCCAAAATCCTCTCCGCCAAGCACCGCATCCATGAGATCAATCCCCACTGCCAGGTGGATCTCTACAACACTGCCCTGAGCGCCGAGAATGCTTTGCAGATCCTGGAGCCCTACCACCTGGTCTGTGACGGCACGGACAACTTCCCCACCCGCTACCTGGTGAATGATGCCTGTGTCCTTCTGAACAAGCCCAATGTTTATGGCTCCATCTTTCGTTTTGAGGGGCAGGCCACGGTGTTCAACTTTGAAGGTGGGCCCAACTATCGGGATCTGTACCCAGAGCCGCCACCGCCGGGCTTGGTACCTTCCTGTGCGGAGGGAGGTGTGGTGGGTGTGCTGCCGGGGCTCATTGGCCTGATTCAAGCCACAGAAACCATCAAGCTGATCACGGGCATTGGTCGTAGCCTGAGCGGCCGTCTGTTGCTGTTCAATTCCCTGGACATGACATTTAGGGAGTTAAAGCTGCGCCCCAACCCGGAAGGGCCCAAGATCACTGGCTTGATTGATTACCAACACTTTTGCGGTGTGGCTGGTTCCAGCCCCGGTCAGGAGGAGGCTGGTTCCGTGCCCAGTATTACTGTGCAGGAGCTCAAGGCACTGCTGGATCAGGGGGCTGAGGACATGGTTCTCCTGGATGTGCGTGGTCCTCAAGAGGCAGAAATTGCCCGCATCCCTGGAGCCCGGCTGGTACCCCTGGACACCATCGAGAGTGGAACTGGGGTGGAGACCGTGCGGGCCATGACCGCAGGACGCCGCCTCTATGTGCACTGCAAGGTGGGGGGGCGCTCCGCCAAGGCCATTTTGGCCCTGCGCCGCTTTGGGGTGGAGGGCATCAATGTGGAGGGGGGCATTGATGCCTGGACTGCCCAGATTGATCCCAGCCTGAACCGCTACTGAGCCCCACGGCAAATATCCGACCTCTCCGGTCGGGTATTTGAAATAAGCCCCTGTCCCATTGCTAGGGTTTGGAGAATCCTCCAGTTCTCTTCCCCTTGTTTTGACAGCTACCCTCACATCACCCCTACGCAGCCCTGAGACCACCTACACGGGTTTGCGCTGCCGTGAATGTGGTCACCCCTATGAGGCGGCTGCCCACCACGTGTGTTCAGAGGTGTGTTTCGGCCCACTGGAAGTGGTCTATGACATGGAGCGCATCAAGGCTCGCGTGAGCCGCGCCGCCATTGAGGCTGGCCCCCTCTCCATCTGGCGTTACCGGGATTTCCTCCCCATCAGCAGTGATCCCATTGATGTGGGCACGGGCCTAACCCCCCTGCTCCGTTCCAAGGGTCTGGCCCAGCGCCTGGGCCTTCGCCACCTCTACATCAAGAATGATGGGGTGAATGTGCCCACCCTGTCCTTTAAGGATCGGGTGGTTTCTGTGGCCTTGACCCGTGCCCGGGAGCTGGGTTTTACCACGGTTAGCTGTGCATCCACTGGCAATCTGGCCAACTCCACAGCGGCCATTGCTGCCCATGCCGGCCTGAAGTGTTGTGTATTTATCCCTGCGGATCTAGAGGCGGGCAAAATTCTGGGAACCCTGGTTTACAACCCCACGGTGATGGCGGTGCAGGGCAACTACGATCAGGTGAACCGCCTCTGTTGTGAGGTGGCCAACTCCCATGGCTGGGGGTTTGTCAACATCAATCTTCGCCCCTACTATGCGGAGGGGTCTAAAACCCTGGCCTTTGAGGTGGCTGAGCAGCTGGGTTGGCGCCTGCCAGACCACGTGGTGGCCCCCTTGGCCTCAGGCTCCCTGTATACCAAAATCCGCAAGGGGTTCCGTGAGTTTGTGGAGACGGGTCTGGTGGAAGAGAAGCCCATTCGTTTCAGTGGGGCCCAGGCAGCGGGGTGCTCACCCATTGCCCAGGCCTTTGCCCAGGGTCAGGATTTCATTGCCCCGGTGAAGCCCAACACCATTGCCAAATCCATTGCCATTGGCAATCCTGCCGATGGTCCCTATGCTCTGGATGTGGCCCGCCGCAGTGGTGGCAGCATCACTGCCGTAAGCGATGGCGAGATTGTCTCTGCCATCAAGCTTTTGGCGGAGACGGAGGGGATCTTCACGGAGACTGCTGGGGGTACCACCATTGCAGTGTTGAAAAAGCTGGCGGAGTCTGGCCAGATTGCCAGTGATGAAACCACCGTGGTTTATATCACCGGCAATGGTCTCAAAACAACGGAGGCTGTCAGTGATGCCATTGGCACCCCTTACCAGATTGATGCTCGCTTGGAGAGTTTCAATAGAGCCTGGGATCAGGCCCAAGCCCATGGCTAACTTCAGACCTAAGACCTAAGACCAGGTTCACTGCTCTGGCCCCAGAGTGTGAGCCAATTCCATCACCTTTGCTATTCCACCTGCTGTTCCAATGGCAATTCAAGTTCTAATTCCAACACCACTGCAAAAGTTCACCGCCGACCAAGCTGTGGTTGAGCTGGAGGCTAGGGATGTGCAAGGCTTAATTCAAGCCCTTGATGAGCGCTTTCCTGGCCTGAAGGCTCGCCTCTGCGACGAATCCGGCACCCTACGTCGCTTCCTCAACATCTACGTTAACAATGAGGACATTCGCTTCCTCAACAACCAGGCCACAGTCTTAAATGATGGTGATGAGATTTCCATCATCCCAGCTGTTGCAGGGGGCTAGCCGCCCCAGACCCACAAGAGAGCTGTTGCTGCACTTCCATCAGGGATTTGCTGTGTTGTCTAGCTGCTGGAGAGCCCCCAGAGAGGCATTATCTGGGGATGGGTAGCCCCGGTAAGAAGCTTCAAACAGAGTCCTGGCCCCTTGGGGATCACCCTGGTGGAACCGCAGGAAGCCCTGAAGGTAAAGCAGGCGGCTAACCCGTTCGGGACCCAGCCCGTCTGGGCGCCTGGACTCTGCCCTTTGCAGGAACTCATCAACTTGGTTTAAGTGGGAACCAGTGCCATGCTCCAGGAGTGCTTCCGCCATGCCCATTAAGGTGAAGAAGGATGTTTGAGCCATGGTGCGCACCTCCTTTGTCTTCTCCAGGAGTTGTGGCTCATTGGCCAGAACCACCAGCCCCAGATATTCCCCATGGAGAAATAGCAGCTGTTCCCGTAATCTTTGTTCCCAGGGATTTTCTGGTATCTCTGCCAACAAGCTTCTGTAGTAGGAGTCCACAGAGGGTTCATGGAGGACCTGGATTTGACCTACAGGCACATCTGGGGCCAACTCCTGAATGAACCCATTATGGCGGACCCCATGGGGCAAGGTAAGATTACCTTTGCCGGTAAAAAATAAGGGACGCTCATTCTCCCCTAGAAAAGCATTAAAAATCTCCTGTTTTCTCTCTTGGCTGAGATTAGGTGGATACAGACGATTATTGAAGATTAACCCTTGAGTATTGAGAAGTTTGATGTCTGGGCGACGATTTTCCACAAAGTGATAATAACCCAGGGGGGCAAGATCCGTATCACCATGAACCATTAAAATGGCATCTTGGGGAACCAGGCTAAAAACAAGTTCTCCATAGTCCTGTGCAAATGTGGTATTGGAGCGGTTGTTTTTAGACCAATGGGCCTGCACGGAGTTTGCGGTTAGGGCCACCGTGGTGGCTGCCGCCAGGGCCGTTGCCAACCTGGCAGTGGAGCCTGGCCCCAAGTATTTTTTCAGGGGAGAGCCATGGCCAATCCACTCCAGGCTAGTTTGGGCACCAACAGCCAGCCAAATGGCCACCAGACCAAAGCAAACCAGGGGATAGGGGCGAAAAATAGAGGTCTGGTGATCATTAAACTCAAAGGCCAGCACCAAGAGCAGCACAACACTGTGGCCTGCAAACACCAGCAGTCCGGAGCCCAGGGCAGCCCATTGCCGACGACCCAGCAGCACCACTAGGCCCAACAAAGCTAAGGCCAGACCCGCCACGGTGAGCTGTGCAACCACCTGCTGGCCAAACCAGCCCAGAAAAGCCCAACGATCCCCCCACCCAGCTGCAGCACTCACATCCACCCTGGCATAGTCCTGTCGGCTGAGGATGTGCCAAAATCTCCCCAAGCTATTTATTGGACCAGAGAAGCTGATGATGGGCTCCTGCAATGAGCGCCAGACGAGCCAGCCGTAGGGCAAAGCTGTGCTCACCAGCGAGAGTCCTGCCAGTGAGGGGAGCCCTGGCACCAAAGTCCTCCATGCTGGCAGCACTGCCACCAGCAAACCAGGGGAGGCCAACACCATGAGTGGCCAGTGGTTGGCCAAGGCCAGGCCAAACAACACAGCGGCCCATTGCCAACATGAACGGGCAGAGCGCCCCTGGGCAGCCCGTTGTCCAGCCAGCAGGAGCAGGGCATAGATGGCAAAGAAAAGCAGGGCGTTGAGGCCATAGACCTCGGCAATGATGGCCTGGGACCAAACATGCTCTGCGCAGCCAAACAGCCATGCTGCTGCCAGGGCAGGCCATGGGGCTGCCGCCAACAGCCGGGCGCAGATGTAGACCAGCACACAGGCACCGGCCATGGCCAATCCACTAAACAGATGACCCAGCACCGCCGGATTACCTGGCAGGGCCATGAACAGATGACCCAGAATTGTGTATAGGGGGTAACCAGGGGGATGGGCGATGCCCAGATGTTTGGTGACCATCAAGAAGAGGCCATCATCTTCCAACACCACCGTGGGGGCCATGGAGATGCCATAGAGGAAGAGGGGTCCAAAAAAAGCAGCGGCCAGAGCAGGCCAATCTGCCCCCATGGGCAAAGGGT
>RKSC01000138.1 GCA_007571085.1 Synechococcus sp. PNGco_S_binSS4 | reverse complement strand
GATGAGATGGCCGTGGACCAACTTCAGAGGCTTGCCCCGGTGTTCCATGCTGGGTAGATGCTTCTTCCCTGAACCCCCTGGGGGGTCCCCACCAATAAAACAGAGCCCGTGAACCAGAGAGTGCGAACCGTTGCCGCCGTCTTGAAAACCTTGAAACTACCCTCCCGTTTCCAATTGCGGCTGGTGAAGGAAGATCCAATTCGCCTGGAGCTAATCCTCACACCTGCTTATGGCAAGGCACCCATTCTGGTGGGATTGGTGGAATCTCAGGATCTGGTCACATGGCGGGATCGGGATGGACGGATTCCCCGGGATTTGCAAGGCACTTGGGACTGGACTGTCCGCCACGGCAATGTGAGCACCGGGGGGTGGAATCCCTATCTAAAGGAGGCATTGCAGACCATGTTTGAGACAGGTCTGCCCGCATATCTCTACGAGGAGGTGACTGGGGAGACCTATCACCCAGTGGATGGTACCCGGCATGTGCGCTAGTGGGCTGCCGGTGTGATTGAGGTTGAAGTGATTGAGGTTGAATCAGTGTTCAACAACCTATGGCACCTCTAAGGATGGTCAGCCAAACTGGAGCCATGGGTTGTTTCTATTTTCTTTATGTTTGATTCCTCCATCAGGCTGCTGGACAGCCCCCTGATTCAGCTGCTCACGGCCGCAGCCCTAGTCAGCACCCTCACCTTATCCTGTGTGGTGATCCTGTCTTGACCAATGGGGGCCAGGTCCCTTCAGACTGCTGAACCAACTGGACCAATAGGGAGGCACAGCACACCATGGCACACACCATTGCCCTACTTGGTCTGGGCTTCTGGGGTCAGTGCTTGGCTCAGCTCTTCCGTGAATCCGGGCACCAGGTGCAAGGCTGGAGTAGGCGTCTGGGTGGTCATCCTGGAGACTGCCTACCAGGGGCTGACCTGCTGGTCAGCGCTGTTTCCATGGCGGCCCTCCCCAGGTTGGCACCCCAGCTGAGCCATTTGATTCCCCAGGGCCTGCCCCTTATCAGCTGCTCCAAGGGCATCGCCGTGGACACCCTATTGACCCCCCTTGGTCTTTGGGGACGGTTCTGTCCCCAAGCCCGGGGTCTGGTGTTGAGTGGACCCAATCTTTCCGCTGAACTGCAACAGGGCCTACCAGCAGCCACCGTGCTGAGCTCTAGTCACACAGCATTGGCCATGGAGCTGCAGCATGAACTGAGTCATCAGAGGCTGCGCATTTACCGCAACGATGACCCCCAAGGGACTGAATTGGCCGGCGCATTGAAAAACACCATGGTCATTGCTGCTGGTGTCTGTGATGGGCTGGGGTTGGGGAGCAATGCCAAGGCTTCCCTGCTCTGCCGGGGTCTCAGTGAAATGGGTGTGGTGCTTAAGGCCCTGGGTGGTCAGCAACAAACCCTCTATGGCCTGGCGGGATTGGGGGATCTTTTGGCAACGGCCAATAGTCCCCTGAGCCGCAACTACCGCTTTGGCCTGGAGCTGGGCCGGGGTCAAACCCCCGAGGCAGCTGAAGCTTGTTGCAAGGGCACCGTTGAGGGAATTCCCACCACCCATGCTGTTGTGGCTTTGGCAAGGCGCCACGGCTTTTCTGTGCCCATTGCCCAGCAAGTGCTCCAGCTGCTGGAGCAGGGCACCAGGCCAGCTGACTCTGTGGCCTCGCTGATGGAGCGGGATTTGCAGCCAGAGGACCGATTTGCCATGGGGTGAGGCTTCCCCCACCAATTTTCAGTTCATCCTTCTACACATCTCTCAATATTTTGTTATGATTTATGCCAGTGATCCCCCACGGGCCATGTCTGACTCCACCCCTTCCCGCTTCGGCTTCGTTGATTTTGCAGAAACCTGGAATGGCCGCCTGGCCATGATGGGCTTCCTCATTGGCCTCCTTACGGAGGTGCTCACCGGCCAAGGCATCCTTGGCCAAATTGGCCTGGGCTGAACCTGATCGGCCTGGGCTGAACCTGACCATTCAGCCTGACCATTCAGGTTGCCGGTCATCCTCTCTCCATCCCTTACCTCTTGCTTGCCATGTCTGACTCCACCCCTTCCCGCTTTGGCTTCGTTGATTTTGCAGAAACCTGGAATGGCCGTCTGGCCATGATGGGCTTCCTCATTGGCCTCCTTACGGAGGTGCTCACCGGCCAAGGCATCCTTGGTCAAATTGGCCTGGGCTGAACCTTCCCAGTGATCTGGTTCCGGTGATCTGGTTCCTCTGATATTGCTGATGGTGAAGGCTCCCTGCCTTGATGGTGGGGAGCTTTTTTTCTGAGAATTCACCGCTGGGAATTCACTGGTGGGAACCTTCCATGGCCAGGCCATTGAGGGCTGTGCCCAGCCCCATTAGGGCTGTGTTGATCTCCTCCTCCCCAATGGTTAGTGGCGGCACAAAGCGCACCACCTGGGCACCGGCAGGCACCACCAGCAGCCGCTGGCGAAGACAAGCCTGGACCACCTGCAGAGAACTAACACCTCCCTCCTTCAGAACTAGTCCCTGAATCAGACCCCAGCCACGGACAGCGGCGCAGAACTGGGGAAACTGCCCCACCAACAATTCCAAACCACGGCGCAACTGGTCACCGCGCTCCTGCACATGGGTTAGCAGGTCAAGGCGCTGCAGCTCTGCCGCTACGGTGAGGGCCGCCCGGCAGGCCATGGGATTGCCCCCAAAGGTGCTGGCATGGTCCCCCGGCTGGAAAACATCACAGTGGCGCTTCACCGCCAGGGCGCCCATGGGAAAGCCACCCCCCAAACCCTTGGCCATGGTCATGGCATCTGGCTCAATGCCCAGATGTTGATAGCCCCAGAGGCGACCGGTGCGACCCATGCCCACCTGCACCTCATCCAGGATCAGCAAAATGTCCCGCTGGTCACAGAGCTGGCGCAGGGCAGCAAAGAAGCTGGCCACCCCTGGTCGCACCCCCCCTTCCCCTTGCAATGGTTCCAGTAGCACTGCGGCCACCGCTGGGCCATGGGCCTCCAATTGATCAATGCACTGCTCTAGGGCAGGCAGGTGGTTGTAGTCCACATAGGTGAATCCACTGACCAAGGGGGTAAATCCCTGGTGATACTTGGGTTGGCCCGTGGCACTCAAGCTGGCCATGGTGCGACCGTGGAAGCTGGCCCGGGCTGTAATGATCTGAGCCTGCTCAATACCTCGCTTGCAGCGCCCATATTTCCGGGCCAGCTTGATGGCGGCTTCATTGGCCTCAGCCCCAGAGTTGCAGAAGAAAACAGCGTCCATGGCGCTGTTGGCGGTGATCCAGGTGGCCAGCTCTGCCTGTTCCGGGTTGAAGTAGAGATTGGACACATGCTGCAGCCGTCCCAGCTGCTCACTGAGAGCCCGCTGCAACACCGGATTGCTATGACCCAAGCTGCAGACCGCAATTCCCGCCACACAGTCCAAATAGGGTTGCCCTTGGCTGTCCCATAACCAGCTGCCCTGGCCCCGGGTGAACGTGACCGGAAAACGGCTATAGGTGTTCATCATGGCCGCCGCACCGGCAGGAATTGCTGGGGGAGAGGTCTGTGAATCAACCGCCATCTGGGGGTTGGTTGGATTGATGGGGATGGGAGCGGTGGGACTCGAACCCACATGCCCGAAGGCGCTCGATTTTGAGTCGAGTCCGTCTACCAATTCCGGCACGCTCCCTTGAAGGACTGAACTTTAGGAAGATCTAGGCCGCTAGTAAAGTGGGTTGGGCAGAACTGATGCGGCTGATCCGAGCACCTACGGCCTGGAGGCGCTCTTCCAACCGTGTGTAGCCCCGGTCTAGGTGATCTAGGCCGGCCACCTGGGTCACCCCGTCTGCAGCCAGGCCAGCAATGACCATGGCCGCTGAAGCCCGCAGATCCGTACCTGTGACAGGGGCGCCACTGAGCCTGGCAACACCTTTGAGAAAAGCAACATTGCCATGGGTGTGAATTTGGGCTCCCATGCGCTGTAGCTCGGGCACATGTTGCAGGCGATTCTCAAAAATGTTTTCTGTTACAACAGAATCTCCCTCCGCAGTGGCCAGCAGAGCCATGAAAGGGGCTTGCAAATCCGTTGGAAAGCCTGGGAAGGGCTTGGTGCACAGCTCACACCCCTGCAATGCCCCAGGTGTGATGGTGATGCCTTGACCATGCTGGCGGATGTTGCAACCCACTTCTTCCAATTTTGCCAATACGGCACCCAAGTGATGGGGAATGACTGGATGGATATGGAGGCGGGAGCGGGTGGCAGCTGCCGCAATGAGAAATGTGCCCGCCTCAACCCGGTCGGGAACCACTTCATAATCTGCACCGTGGAGCTCCCTCACTCCGGAGATGTGGATGGTTGAAGACCCTGCACCGCGGATCCGTGCTCCCATGCCTTGGAGTAGTCCTGCCAAATCAGCCACCTCGGGTTCCTGGGCTGCATTGCGGATCACCGTGTCTCCCTCCGCCAAGGTGGCAGCCATCATCACGGTTTCTGTGGCACCCACGCTGGGGCAGTCCAGGTGAATGGCACAGCCTTGCAGCCGGCCATGGTTACCCTCCACCACTGCTGAGACCACCCCATTTTCAATGGTGACCTTGGCCCCCATGGCCCGCAGGCTCTTGTTGTGCTCACGCACGGGACGGCTCCCAATGCGACAACCACCGGGCAAAGGCACCTGGGCCACACCGTGGCGAGCCAGTAGGGGACCAATCAGAAAAAAGCTGGCCCGCAACTTGCGGGTGAGTTCATAGGAGGGGTTATGGCGGATCAGCCCACCGCCATTGAGGAGGGCAGAGGCCCCCTGCAACCGGAAACCCACCCCCAGGGAGACCAGGATTTTTGCCATGGTGCCGATATCGGTCAGATCCGGCATGTTGTGGAGACAAATAGGCTCATTGCTGAGCACAGAAGCCGCCATCAGAACCAAGGCTGAGTTTTTTGCACCATTGACATGCAGCTCTCCTTCAAGCCGTTGCTGACCGATGATGGACAGCTGGGGTTCAGTCAGCGCAATGGGTGAGTTGAGGGCCGCGAGTGTCATTGAATTCAGGTCAAGCAGCCAAGCGGGTGACTCTCAAAAGTGACAAGAAAAACACCTGGTGCCCAGTGCTTCCGATCAGAAAAGTGGCACAAGCTCAGATGGTCTGCCAGGCTTTTCCTGACCGACTTCTCCTTCAAAGATGGGTCCATAGTAGCCTGCTGCTGCTGATGTAGTAGGATTTCTGCCCAAGCCCCACCTCTCTACCCCCAAGGTGGAGAGTGCACCGGGTCATAGCCAGGGTCCTTGTGATCCTATCCACGCCAGCGGATGTGGCGGAATCGGTAGACGCGCTAGTTTCAGGTACTAGTGGCAGCAATGCCATGGGAGTTCAAGTCTCCCCATCCGCACTCTTTTTTCTTAGAGCCTTTCTCAAAGCTCTTCTCAAAAGAATCTCAAGAGGACAAGGCAATTAAATTGCCCCACTATTGCCCCACTAAAGTTTGTGGCCTAACCCTGTGGACTAACCGGGAAGATAATGGGAAGTTAAAGGTTCCATTCCATGGGAAGAAGTTGGTGGCCATGGGTGTTATGCCGCAACTGGAGCTCTTGCGGCCTGAATCTGAGGAGATGGCCTAGCCCAGAATCCGGCCACTCCGGCCACTCCGGCCACAGTCTGCTGGGAAGAATGGGCAGGGCACCATCACAGCACACCATGGACAGGCTAGCGGGTTGATGGGTAGGATCAACTTCATGCTTATCCGCCGTCATGAACGCAGCAACCACCAACAGCGCCACAGAGCTGGGAGAGTTGCTGCTGGAGATCCTCCCCCCAGATGGCAAGCCCATGGGGAACAGCTCAGTACGGGAAGCCCTCAGCAGGGAGGCAAAGCGGTCAATCAGCGAAGCGCACTACGCCCGCATCAGGGACAGGGCCTTAGCCCTTGACCTGGTGAAAAGGGCCGGGGGCGGGGGTGGCTCCATCGCCCACCCCCGCCCCCGGCCCTTTTCACCAGGTCAAGGGCTAAGGCCCTGTCCCTGATGCGGGCGTAG
>RKSC01000154.1 GCA_007571085.1 Synechococcus sp. PNGco_S_binSS4 | reverse complement strand
GTGCCCAAAGCTTAATAGATGGCACATCTTCTATAGCCAATCAACTCAGTGACAGCATACAGCAACCGTGGCAGCAACTCACCGGCAGGGCACAGGAGCTAAAGCAGCAACTCAATGGCAGTGCCCAAAGCTTAATAGATGGCACACATTCTATGGCCAATCAACTCAGTGACAGCATACAGCAACCGTGGCAGCAGTTCAGTGAAAGCCTACAAGAGCGTTAGCACTAGTAAGCACTATTTTCGGAATTTTTATGGTTACACATTAGTCTCACCGGCAACAAAACTATCGACAATTTCTACACTGCCATTAGAGTAACCCCAAACCATTATTTTGGCTGCAGCTGGTGCATTAAAACTGATCATGTCAAAGGGGAAGACAACCTTTTCCATATAGAAGTCCTCTTCGTCAGAACGAAGGACCACGAGACCATCAGACTGATTGCGGTAGCAACACTCCACGTAGGGGCAGCAGCAGTGATTCTCGATTAACTCACAGCCGGTGATTAAGTTTGGTGGCCAGTGTTACTAAAAGTAGGGCCTAGGCCATTTGCAGGGTGGTGCTTTTGGTAGCGGCGGCAACCACTTCCTGGCGCAGGTTGGGGTTAAACGCAAGAGCTCGGGTCCAGCTGGGCAGGCGGAAGCCTGTTGGGGCGTTCATGAATTCTTTCCAGCAGGGTCGAATAAGCTCAGCAAAGCAGTTGACAATTGATTCCTCCGCATGGCGGTCATAGGGAAGGCCATTGATGGAGGAATCCAGGTGGTGCTGTCGCACTCGATCCTTGGCAATGCGCTGGTAGAGCACTTCCAAGGTGGCCGCCTCCCCATGGCTCAAGGCGATGGCCTCATGCTCCATCAACGCACGCATTAGACAGGCTAAAATTTCTGAGCACATGCGTTGCAAGCCCTCCATGCGGGCGGCACCAATGCCCTTGTGCTTGTGGTCAAACACCCCCAAATCCACCTGGGCAATGCGGGTAATGGTGACGTTGCGGTACACCTCAGCCAACATGCCCATCTCTAGGCCCCAGTCGCAGGGAATGCGCAGATTCAGGGCAAGATCAGAGGTGAAGGCAAATTCCCCAGAGAGGGGGTAACGGAAGGCATGAAGGTAGCTGAGCAAGGACTTTGTGCCCACCAGCTGCTGGAGTGCATAAAGGATGGGCATCACAAACAACCGGGTGGCACGCCCATGCATGCGGTTCTCCTCCACGGAGAGACGGCTGTAGAAGGCCTTCACATAGGCCACACCAAATTGGCGCTCCAACAGAGGGCTCAACATCCGTACGGGATAGGAGGGATGGAAGGTGCGAATGTCTGCATCAAACAGGGCAATGAGCTCGGCTTCCAAGGTGGCGGCTGCTAGGCCCACCCATACAGCCCAACCCTTGCCAGTGGGTCCCAGCACATCCAGACCTGCATCATGGGTGTGAGCTATAAAGTCTCGCAACGAGGGTCCATTGGTCCAGAGCACCTGCACCGGACAGGGCATGTCCTGGAAAAAGGCTTTGGTTTGATCCACCTCTTCCTGGTGATCGGCCGCCAGGGCAATAACCAGGTGGCTCAAATTGGAAAAGCGGGCCAGCACATCCCGTGTCAATGCCAAGGCGGGACGACGCAGCTCATCAAACAGGCAAGGAATCAAGACACAGGCACGACGCTGAGCCAGTTGTTCGTTGAAGCGGCCCTCCTCTTTGGCGTCGATGGTGCGGTAATTGTGAACAGTGCTAATGGCGTCCTGAAGAAAATCCATCGAAACCCTGGTAAATGGCCCAGCGGCTTGGCAAGGTTATCAGCAATTTACCACCACCAAACACTTGCGACCAAAGATTGTGCCAGATATCAAGGCTGCAAGTGAGCAGGAAGCGATGGCCACCAGCCACAGGCTCACCCTGTTGCTGCGCAACATCTATCCCCATCAGGACCTTCAGGCCCGTTTGGCCACCTTACTGCCTCAGCCATCTCCTGGCGAATCATCCCCTGCCCAAGGGGCATGCTGCCAGCGCTGGGATCAGTCCACCGGCATTCTGATCACCTACGCCGATACCATCACCGCCCCTGAACAGCCCACATTGGCTGTGCTGAATGATTTCCTGTCTCAGGACTACAGCACAGTCCCCTTGAATGTTCTCCATGTGCTGCCTTTTTTGCGCTCATCCAGTGATAGGGGATTTGCTGTCAGTGATCACACCCGACTGGAACACCGCTTTGGGGACTGGCACCATCTGCAGGAGTTGGCCCATGGTCGCCAACTCATGGCTGATTTGGTGGTCAACCATGTCTCCGCATCCCATGCCTGGGTGCAGCAGTTTCGTCGTGGAGAAGAACCTGGATCGTTCACCGTCATGGCGCCAACAGATCTACAGGGTTGGGAGAAGGTGGTGCGCCCCCGTAGTTCAGTGCTGTTCACCTTGATGAAGACCCACAAAGGGCTTCGACCGGTCTGGACAACCTTTGGCCCGGATCAGGTGGATGTGGATTGGAGTCAGCTGGAGGTGCTTGAGACCTTTGCCCAGCTGATGCAAACCTATGTGAACCACGGCATCACCTGGATCCGCCTGGATGCCATTGGCTTTCTCTGGAAGGACCGGCACACCACCTGCCTGCACCGCCCCAATACCCGGATTTTGGTGCAAGCCCTTCGACAGATTTTGGAGCAGTACGCCTGCAATGGTGTGCTGCTGACAGAAACCAATGTCCCGGAAGAAGAGAATCTCTCCTACTTGCGCAGTGGCGACCAGGCCCATATCGCCTACAACTTTCCCCTGCCGCCCCTGCTATTAGAGGCTCTCCTCTCCAATAGCTGTGACCTGATTAACCACTGGTTAGCCCGTTGGCCTGCACTGCCTCAAGGCAGCACCATGCTGAACTTCACCGCCTCCCATGACGGGATTGGTCTGCGGCCTGCCGAAGGACTCATTAGCCCTCAGCGGCTCTATAAACTGCTGGTGCGGTGTGAGGAGCGAGGCGGACTGGTGAGCCATCGCACAGAAGCCGATGGCACCTTGAGTCCCTATGAGCTGAACATCACCTGGTGGAGTGCCATGGCGGGACCGGCAACCACACCGCGGCGACTGCAGCTGGAGCGGTTTCTGGCCAGCCAGCTGTTGGTCATGGCCTTGCCTGGGGTGCCTGCTTTTTACCTGCCCACCCTGTTGGGCAGCAGCAATGATCACCAGGCCTACGCTCAAACCGGCTACCGCCGTGATCTGAACCGGACCCAGTTTGATCTCCAGGTACTGCGCCAGGAGTTGGGCAACACAGCCAGCCCCGCGGCCATCATCCGCACGCTGATGGGCTACACCATGGGAGTTCGGGCCCAGCTGCTTGCCTTCCACCCTGAGGCTCCCATGGAGCTACTCAGCCTGGAGCGCAGGGACATGATCATTCTGCGCCGTGGTCACAGGAACGATCCCGATGCCGTTTGGGTAGTCCAGAGTTTTCGTGAAGAAGGGGTGGAGCTGAACATGTCCTGGCTGAGTTCCCAATGGCACAAAGGCTGGAGGGATCAGCTCAGCCAACGGATCATTAGGGATCAACGGCTGGTGCTCAGCCCCTATGAGGTGCTCTGGTTGCAACCTGTTTAAGGATTTGAGGAGATCATGGCCACTCCCCCACCCCATCCACCCACCAGCAAATGGCTGGTTGTCACAGACCTAGACGGCACTCTGCTGGACCATGCCTATAACTTTTCCCCTGCAGCCCCCTTGTTGAGGCAATTGGAGCAGGAGGGCATCCCCATCATTCCCTGCACCAGCAAGACAGCTGAGGAGGTGGAGCAGTTCCGCACTGCCGCAGGGCTCAGTAGCCCCTACATTGTGGAAAATGGCGGTGCCATCCACTTCCCCCACCCCCAGGACTGGCAACCAGATAGGCCATGGCAAGTGGAACCTGGAGGCGGTATGGTGATGCCCCTGGGCTGGCCCAGTGAACGGCTGCGCCCTCTGCTGAGCAGCCTGGCAGCAGCCTTGGGCACCCAGTTCTCTGCCCTAGAGGATTTATCCCAAGAGGAGGTGATGGCCTGCACCGGACTATCGCCCCAGGGTTCAGCCCTAGCAGTGCGGCGCCGCTGGAGTGTGCCCTTTCTGCTCCCAGCAGACCAAGCCATTGAACCAGTGGAGTCCTTGGCAGCAGCACGGGGGCTGAAGGTGCTGCAGGGGAATCGCTTTGCCCATCTGATTGCTCCGGGTAGTGACAAGGGGCTGGCTCTAGCTGCCCTGCGTCGTGCTGATCCCTGGCGCCGCCATGTGCTGGCCTTGGGGGATTCACCCAATGACCAGGCTCTTCTAGATGGTGCAGATCAAGCCATCGTCATTCCCGGTCCCCAGGGACCCCATCCCCGGCTTGAATCAGCCATTGCCGCAGGCCGCTATCAACTGGCATCTGCTCCCCACGCCCCAGGCTGGGCGGATGCTGTGGCCACATGGCTGGGTATCTCCTGAGCTGGCCTACTGATGAGCTGGCCTACTGAATTTGTTCAAACACACTGACCATGGGCAGATACATGGCCATCAAGATGAAGCCCACAATTCCACCCACCACGAGGATCATGGCGGGCTCAACCAGGGCGGTGAGATTTTTGAGGGTGGCAGTCACATCCCCGTCGTAAAAATCAGCGATTTTTGCCAGCATGGTATGGAGCTGACCGGTTTCTTCACCGATGGCCATCATGGTGGTGGCTAGGTGGGGAAACACATTCTGTCTTTGCAGAGACGTGCTCAGCAGTCCCCCCTCCTCCACCATCTGCTGGGCTTGGGCAACGGCACGATCCATGACCCCATTGCGGAGCACAGCCCGAGAAATGTCAATTGCAGAGAGGATGGGCACCCCTGACTGGATCAGATAGGCCAGTGTGCGACAAAACTGGGCCGTTGCTGTTTTGCGCAGCAGCATCCCGAAGAACACCAATGCCAAGGCCCACTCATCCCACTGGCGACCAAATCGGCTTGTTTTACGGGCCACCAAAAGACTGACCACCACCAGGAGCATCACTGCCAGAGCTGCTACTGCCCCAGGGGAACGCAGCCAGTTGCTCAGGTTCACCATGAATTGGGTGAACCAGGGCAGCTCCGCCCCAAGCTCTGCAAACACTCCGGCAAAGGTGGGGATCAAGAACATGGTCATCCCCAAAAATGCACCCACAGCCATGACCAAAATCACCAGGGGATAGGTCATGGCCTGCCGTAGCTGGCTTTCCAACTTGGCATTGCTCTCCAGCACCTTGGCCACATGATCCAGCACCTCACCCATGACACCAGCTGCTTCCCCAGCCATCACCATGGCTACAGTCATGGGATCAAACACATGGGGCCAGCGCCCCATGGCCTCCCCCAGGCTTTTGCCCCGCTGCACATCACGGCAGACTGCTTCTAGGGCTCTCTTGAATAGGGGCAACCGTTGTTGACCAGCCACCAGATCCATGGCTCGCACAATGGGCACACCGGCACTAACCAGGGCAGAAAGCTTGCCGGCCCAGAGGGCTCGATCTTGGCGGCCGGGGGAGCGCTCCAGGGGGAAGGTCCATCCAATGGGTGATGGGGAGTGCTCCCGCTCTGGCAAAACCTGGATGGTGAGGGGTGTGAGCTGGCGCCGTTGCAACATGCGACGAGCCTTCAGCAGGCTGGCCGCTTCCAGCTCTACTGCTTTAGTGGCTCCGCCCTTGTCTTGACAGGTGGCCCTGTAACGCATTGGTCTAACTCAAGTTCTCAGTGGTGGCACTGCTGGAGGCAGTAGGGACACTCCAGCCACTGGTCATGCAACCCCGCTCCACACCCGGAACAGCTGAGGGAACTGAGGGCCCTCGCCCGTTGCTCTGAAGCCAGACCCACATCCGTCAGCAGTACCCGCTCCACCTCCTCCAATGTGGTGATGCCCTGGCGCACCAGGTCCAGGCCATAGGCCAGGAGGGTGGTCATGCCACCATCAATGGCCATGCGTCGCAGTTGATCGGTGGTGGCCCCGCGAGCTACTTCTGCAGCAATGGCCTCCCCCACTGGCAACACCTCATAGACCCCCACTCGCCCCCGATAACCATTACCGCCGCACTGGCTACAGCTGAGTTCTCCCCCCGGACTGACACAAGCACGATAGAAGCGCAGCTCTGTAGCATCACTGGCCAGTAGCCCCACCCTGGCCAGATCCTGGGGATGGGGACGGTAGGCCACAGCACAGGCGGGGCACACACGTCGCAGCAACCGCTGGGAGACCACACCCAGCAAGGAGGCCCCCACCAGGAAGGGCTCAATGCCCATGTCCTGTAAGCGAACAATGGCACTGGGTGCATCATTGCAATGCAGGGTGGTGAGCACCAGATGGCCGGTGAGGGCAGCTTCAATGGCAATTTTGGCTGTCTCCTGGTCCCGGGTTTCTCCCACAAGCAGCACATCGGGATCCTGGCGCATGAAGGCCCGCAACACCTTGGCAAAGTCCAAACCCTTCTCCCTATTCACCTGGGTTTGGGTAATGCCGGGCAGTGTGTATTCCACCGGATCTTCAACGGTGCTGATGTTGATGCCCGATTTGTTCAGTAGGGCCAGCAGGGCATAAAGGGTGGTGGACTTTCCTGAGCCGGTGGGGCCTGTCACCAGAAGAATGCCATGGGGACGGGTGCCCATCTGCTGGAGAGAAGCCCGCACCACTTCATTGGTAATCAACTGATCAAGGCCCAAGTGCACCTTGCCTTGATCCAGGAGCCGCAGACAGATCTTTTCCCCATAACGGCTGGGCAGGCTGCTGATGCGGAAATCCACAGTGCGCCCACGGAAGCGGCGGCGAATGCGCCCATCTTGGGGAAGGCGACGCTCGGCAATATCCAGCTCTGCCATGATCTTAAAGCGGGAAGTGAGTACGGGAATCACTTGCTTGGGCAAACCGCTGTAGACCTTCTGCAACACACCGTCTTGGCGCAGACGCACCACCAGCTCATTCTCCTGGGGTTCCACATGGATGTCGCTGGCCCCCTGACTCAGGGCACGGGCAAGGATTTTGTCCGCCATGGCCACGATGGATGGCACATCCCCTGCCTCAACGTCGGCAGCTAGATCAGGACCATAGGAATGGCTGTGGTCAGCAACATCATCCAGTTCAGTGCCGGTGAGGTGGTGAATATCCATGGTTTGGCTCCGGCTCTGGAGCTGTAGCTGGGTCAAAACCTCCCGTAGCTCCACTTCAAGGGCCAACTGAAACACCACCACGGCCCCCTGTTGGCCCATCAAGGACTCAAGGTCTTGCCGCCGCTTCTCACCATGACCTATGGCCAGCAGTACGGTCACCTGACGGTTGCTCTCCTGCCATTGCACAGGAAGGCACAGCAGCCGCTGGCACTGCTCCAGAGGCAGGAACCGGTGGCACAACTGCAGCAGATCACCGGCCTCACTCACCACCTGCCGCACATTGGCCAAGCGACACCCATATAGCAGTTGTTGCTCTAGGCGTTGCAATTCCTCCATGCCATTGCCCATATGGGTGGCCATGGCACGACCAGAGAGATTTTCAAGAACCGGGACCAGGCTCTCCCCACCCCTGCGGCACCGCTGAAAGCTTATCTGCAGCTGCTGCTCACTGCAGAATCCCTGGTTGACCAGCTCCCATCCTGCCTCTGGCAAGGGACCGGGAAGGGTTGGCATTAATGGGGGGAATGACTGGGGGATCACCGCTGGTCCAGTTTGGTAACTCACTTCACTTCAGATTTCCCACGGAGTGCGGCCTTCCCTCCATCAGCAGCCCTTGTGCACAGGATTCCTCCACCGCCAAGATGGGTAGACAAGGAAAAGCTGCCGCCGTCATCTGGTCCTGAGAATATTCCTGAGAAGTCTTTGGTGGAGGAACGGGTCTCTGAGCTGGAACGACAGCTGGAGACCATGTCAGAACAATTGCAACAACAGCAACAGCAGCTGGAGACCATGTCAGAACAATTGCAACAACAGCGGCAGGAGATCCAGGACAAAGAACAGGAGATTGAGAAGCAAAAAGATCAGACCATGCGCCGCACCGCTGATTTTGATAACTTCAAACGGCGTAATGAACGGGAACAGGATAATGTCAGGTTTCAGCAAAAGCGCAAAATCTTGAGTGAAATACTACCCGTCGTTGATAGCTTTGAAAGGGCTCGACTAACCCTTGCTCCTGGGACGCGAGAAGCCCAAAGCATCCATGATCAGTATCAAGGAATTTATAAGCAATTAACCAAGACTCTGAAGCAATTAGATGTTTCTCCCATGAAAGTGGTGGGTCAACTGTTTGATCCCAACCTCCATGAGGCGGTGATGCGAGAGCCCAGCCAAAACTATAAAGAGGATGAGGTGGTGGAAGAGCTGCAGCGTGGCTACAACCTGGAAGGGCAGGTACTGCGCTATGCCATGGTCAAGGTTTCAATGGGACCAGGACCTGGGGACCAGGACCTGGGGCCGGATTTCACCCACTGACTAGGCCCAACCAGCACCTCACGGTTGCTGCTGTTTAAGCCATGTCTGCCAGCGGTACCGCTCCCACTTGCCCTGGCCATTGGGAGCCAAGGAGGGGCAATGAATCCACTGCTTGGGTCGTTCTGCAGGGGGGCGGTGGCTCACCCCATTCTCCAGTGCCCCTACGGTGATGGTTCCACGGTAGAGACCCACCAGGCGCTGGCCCCAGCGAGGATCCTCAACCCCCAGAATCAGCACAGCTTCTAAACCGCCCAGATCCATAAGGCTGGCCTCAAGGATTTCTGGAAACACCATCTCCCCACCACTGTTGATGGCCCCATCCAGACGGCCCAGCACCTGTAAACCATGGTCACCCATATGGGCTTGGTCATTGCTGCGCCACCAGCCCTTGTCTTGTGGTAGGGGCTGCAGCTGTCCATCCACAAGAAAGCCAGGGGTCAAAGTGGGGCTGCGGATTTCCAATGCACCCCCTGGGGCACCTGCAGAGGCAATGCGCAGTTCCACATGGGACAGGGGGAAACCACAGCTGTCCACACCGGAGAGAAATTCATGGGGATCCAGGGCAGCCACCATGGCGCCGGTCTCCGTACTGCCATAGCAGGGGGAAATTTTCAGACCAGCCTGCCGTGCTTTCTGGCCCAGGGCCGGGGCCATAGAAGCGCCACCCACCCAGCA
Organism: Synechococcus sp. PNGco_S_binSS4; assembly: GCA_007571085.1. Lineage (GTDB taxonomy): Bacteria > Cyanobacteriota > Cyanobacteriia > PCC-6307 > Cyanobiaceae > Synechococcus_B. The sequence continues at coordinate 14,474 of RKSC01000154.1, read as the reverse complement.
GCAGGTCAGCTGAGCCAGCCAGTCCACACCATCATCTTCTCCAAGAATGTCCTGTAGCTGGGTGGGCACCAGGGAGATACCCCAGCCATGGAGGGGTGGGCGCTTGCCAACCTGCCGCCACTGGCGACCTGGGAGGAAGCAGTGGGGAATGGCCATGGCCTGGCTCCGTAGGGGAGGCATCAAGCCGCTGATGTGGTGTAGGGGCAGGGGATTGGCAAGACCATTGAACGAGAGTGGTGGGGCCCGGTGCTCAGAGCAATTCCTGGCTCCCGGCCAGCCCACTAAGGCCTGGGCAGCCCCCTGCAGGTGCTCCCAAGGCTGAAGACACCATCGGCGGCCTCCCCCACTGCCACCACTGCCAATGACCACAGCAGGTTTGGCACCTTCGGCAAGGACAGGTTGGCTGTCCCCGTCAATCAGCCACTCCGATTGCCAGCCCCTATGGAGCCATGTGGGCCGTAAGGCCGCCCTCAACATCTGCTCCTCCTCCAGACGGGAGAGACCCACCACCGCTCCTGAAGCCAGAAGCCTTTGCAAGCGCTGCCAGTCCAGGGCCGGATCCGCACCACACACCAGAAGATGACGTTCTTGCCTAGCCATGGGGTCTGTTCAATCTGCCCTTTGGCCCAGCCCCGGAGCTGGGCTCCCCCCGGCAGCAGCCAGTCGGGCCAAATCAACAACAACTGCCCGGCCCAGACTCCCTTCAAACCCAGTGGAAATCACCGAGCGACCAGGCCAAGTGCCCAGGAGTTGAGCTATCCGGCGGGGATCCCCCAGCTGGGATGGCTTGAGCACCAACAGGGGCTGGCTGATGGGGGGGTTCTGAAGCAACTCCTCCACCTGATCCACATGGGTAAGGGACTCATCCAGGGCCAGCAGCAGCCCAGGCCTGGCTGAGCGGTGGAGGAGACGGTTTAAGTGGGGGTCCGTGGGGGCCAGGGGCTGCTCCAACCAGCTGATGCGTGGATCGGTGGCAGCCTCCAGCCAGTAGGGGAGCTCTGCAACGGCCAGGCGGCCATTGGCATCCAACCGCAATTGACCATCCACAGGCTCCAACAGGGCCAACAGTTCCCAGAGGAGGGGCCGCTCCTCATGCCAAGATTGTGCACCAATTTTCCATTTCCAGAAACGCCATCCCTTCCCTATTCCCCGCTTGAGAGCCCTTAATGCTGGGGCACCAGCGGGCAAAAGGCCAACGGTTGGCCAGGGATTTTTCCCTATGCCATGGTCACCGGCGTCAGCCCCAATGGTCATGGGGGCACCAGGGTGACAGGGCTCCAGACTCCATAGGGCACTGCCTAGGGCAAAGCTTGTGCAAGGGTGCTGACGCACCATGTGGACCAGCCACTGCTCCAGGCATGCACGTCCTGCAAGGGGGCCCAAATGCTCCAGTTGGTTCTGCAATACCTGCAGGTGTTCCCCATGACAGGGGTCAGCCCCCCGTCCTTGCCGTTCCGGAAGAGGGCCCATTTCCCCCCAACCCCGCCGCCCAGAGGGATCCTCCAGAACCAAGCGGAGGCCATGGTCTTGCCGCTGTCTTCCATCCCGATGCCAGCGCTCCAGGGAGAGGGGCTCCCAGCCCAAGCGCCAATGGTCTGCCATGGTTCAATTGCCCACCACCAGACCACCTAGGGCCAGGCCACATGCAAAAGCCACGCCATTCACCACCTGAAAGCGGAGGGCCAAAAACTTGCTGTGGCCAATGCGTTCAGGCTGATTGTGGTAACGACCCAATTGACGGATCAAGGGAACAGCAACGGGCAGGCTGATTAGGGACAGGGATGCCGTTGCCGGCCATGCCCCCCAGGCAATGGGCCCTATTTCTGCAAGAAGGGAGAGGGCCACAAACCAAGGCACAAGGGCAGCAGCCCGGGCTGTGCCCAACCGTTGCACGGGTGAACGCTTGCCATGGGCTAGATCGTCATCCACCTGGTGAAAGTGGGAGCAGAAGAGCACCAAGGTGGTGACCAGGGCCGGTCCAGCCCCCAGGTGGCAGGCCAAGAGCAAATCCAATGGTCCACCAGCACCTGGTTCCACACCCGCTTCCACCACAGGAGCACCAAGACCCACCAAGGCTGCAGCAGTGGCCAAGGGACCAAATGCCAGCCAGCAGAGGGGTTCCCCCAAGCCTTGATAACCCCAACGGAAGGGTGGGCCTTGGTAGAGATAGCCACAGCAACAGGCCGCCAGCACCAGCACCAGCACCCACCAGCTGCTGGCCATGGCCACCTGCACCATCAGGACAAGACCCAGGAGAAAAAACACCTGGGCCAACCAAAACACTGACCTTGGGGCACCAGTGAGCTGGATCAAAGAATGGCTCTTGTGGATGTCGATGCCGGTCTGGGCATCAAAGTAGTCATTGCAAAGATTTTCCCAGGCCAGCAGCACCAGGGCCGCCAGCAAAAACACAACCAGCTGCTGGGGTGCTAGACGCCATTCAGCCTGGCCTGGCCCCAAAAGCCAGCCTGCAGCCACAAGAGCCGGCATAACAGCAACCATATACATGGGCCACTTGATGGCAGCCTTCCAGAGACGCCACCGCTGCTCTGGAGTGAAAGACGGTGCACCATGATGACTTGCAACAATCTCTGGCATCTTCTTGTGAGCTTTCAGTGCTCCAGACCGCTGATTCCAGGAGCAAATTGTACAATTTGGAGTAGCCATTCGCCCCAAGTCCCCATTCCTCTGTCCCCCTGTTATGTCCTTCCGGAGCCTATTGACCATGGCCCAGGAGGGTGCCAGACGCCTGGGCGATGAGGGTGTTCTCTGCCTTGGTGTTCCCATTGCCCCACTGGATCCCCTGCTGGCTTTGCACCAGCTACCTCAGCAGAAGGAATTTACCTGGATATGGGATGGGGCACCAGGGCTGAGCCTGGTGGCCACAGGTGTGGAACAAAGCCTGGAATTGAGGGGACCACGACGCTTTGTCCTAGCCCAGCGCTTTATTGACACCAGCCTCAACCGACTGGTCTGCCCCTATGGAATGGAGCAGGCTGTGCAGCGTCCACGACTGGTGTTGGCCTTCAGCTTTTTTGGCCACGCCGATGGAGATGGGGTACCAGGGGTCACCATCACCCTCCCCCGTTGGCAGCTGGGACGCCATGGGCGCCATTGTTGGCTTTTGCATCAGCGCAGCCTAGGGGGCACCGTCACCGCACGCTCCATGGCAGAAGCCCTTTGGGAGCAGGCTGAGGCCCTAGCACCGGGCCAAGCCGAATCCCCGTGCCTACCCACATTGGTGGCCAGCAGTAATTCCTGGCAGGGACCGTTTCGGAGGAGCGTGGAGCAGGCCCTGGATCTAATCGACAATGGTGAGCTGTACAAATTGGTTCTGGCAGCCCAACAGGAGCTGCTCCTGAGTAGCCCATTGAGTCCCGTTGAGCTGCTGCGCAGCTTGCGGCACCACCAACCCGGCAGCTGCCGCTTTCTCTGGCAAACTCCCAACGGACAAGACACATACACCGTTGTGGGTGCATCACCGGAGCGACTCCTGGAGCTGCGCTCCGGCCACTTGCGCTGCGATGGGCTGGCTGGGACCGCAGCGGTAGGTCTAGGGCAAGAACAGCTGCTGCTGAACTCCAGCAAGGATCGCCATGAACATGAGCTGGTGGTTAAGGCCATTGTCCGTTCCCTGCAAGCCCAAGGCCTAAGGCCCCAACGTCACCGGTGCCCACGCCTGGCCCGCCATGGCAATGTCATGCATCTGCACACCCTCATTCAGGCCACCACCGCTGGCCACCATTTGCTGGAGCTGGCTGAGGCCCTTCATCCCACCCCAGCCGTGGCAGGCTTGCCCCGGCGGGAAGCCCTGGGTTGGCTCCGCAGCTTGGAAGGATTTCCCCGGGGATACTACGGAGCACCACTGGGATGGGTGGATTCTTGTCGTGATGCGGATTTGCGGGTGGCCATTCGTTGCGGCCAACTTCAGGGACACCATCTGAGGCTTACAGCAGGAGCCGGAATCGTCATGGGCTCATCCCCAGAGCGGGAGCAACAGGAGGTGGAGCTCAAGCTTTCCGTTCTGCAAGAGCAGTTTGCTGTGGCCCGCAATGCTCAGCTGATCAAGGTGCATCAATAAGGGAGTCGGCTCAGGAGCGAATCTGAACAGGCATGACCAAATAGGTGAAATCACTGTCCCCCTCAGCCGGTCGGAGAACCACAGGATTGGTTGATTGATTGATCTGAAACTTCACCTCTGCCGTTGGCAGCACCTTGAGGCCATCCAAGAGATATTGCACATTAAAGGCCACATCCAGGTCATCGCCTCCCGCATCCAGCAGGGGAAGAGATTCATTGCCACAGCCCACATCCTGCACATCGGCAGCGATGCGCAGTTGACGGCTGGCCACCGCAATGGACAGCTTCACCACATTGTTTTGCTTATCCGCCAAAACAGCAACCCGCTCCAGGGCAGTGATCAGGAGTACACGATTAACGGTTATCCAACGGCTGAAGGTATCGGGAATCAGCTGGTGGTATTTGGGGTAGTCCCCATTCAGGGTGAGGCTGGTCACCACCTGATCTGCCCAGAGAAACACAATCTGTCCCTGGTCATAGTAGAGATCCACAGCCTCGTCAGACTGATGGTTCACCAGGAGCCGCTCCAGCTCCCGTAGAGACCGGGCAGGAACTGTGACGGCAAAGCCCTCATCGTCTACCCCTTCCTCCAGGTTGTTGTCTGCCCATGGCGCCGGGGTCCCATCTTGGGCTTCCACTACTGGATCTGGATTCTTATCGTTGCAGCCACTCCCCTCCTGAGAAGGGTTTTGTGTCACCGGTTCTGGGGTTACAGCTGCTTCCACGTATGGGGCGATGGAAACAACGTCAGAGGAGGGGGTGTCACTGTGATGGGGGGTGAGCTGATCGTCATTTCCCACAGCGCTGTTGTCTTGGGACTGCTTCAGCACAGCCAGGCGGTGGCCATCGGTGGCAGCAAATTCCAGACCATGGGAGGAAACAGTCAGATGGACACCGGTGAGAACTTGCTTCGCCTCATCAGAACTGGTGGCAAAAAGGGTTCTCCCCAAGCCATCCCGAAGAGCCTGTGCGGAAAGGGGAATGCCCACAGGACTTTTGGCCATGGGCAAATCCGGAAAATCCTCTGCAGACAAACCCATGACCGTATAGGTACCTGTGCGGGCTGTCAGCTGGAAGGAGAGGGGACTGTCTTTTTCTTCGTCTTCAGAGTCCTCCTCCTCGTCCTTAGGGGATTCCCCACCGGGGGACTGGAGGGATAGGGGACTGTCAGCGGAGAGGCGGGAAACTATGTCCCCAAACAGGCGGGCGGGCAGGGTGATGGCACCGGACTGCTCCACGGTGGCAGCAAAGCTGCTCTGAATTCCCAAGCTCAGGTCAAAACCCGTCAGGCTCACCTTGCCAGTTCCCACATCTGCAGTGAGCAGAACATTGGCCAGTACAGGGTGTGTTGGGCGAGCGGCGACAGCACGGCCGACAAACTGAAGGTTGCTGTTGAGGGCAGCCTGCGAGCAGGTCAGCTTCATGGGAGAGGGGGGATGGGGTTGTGGTGGTTTGGGGGCCCTGAATGCTGTTGGCCGACCACCAACCTGCCTGAGAACGGGAAAAACGGCAATGCCCCCAAGGCCATGTTTTCCACAGCCTACAACGACGACTAAGGAGAGAAATGATGAATTAGATAAGCCGTAGTAGTAGGCCCTGTGGAAATTGTGGATAACTTCCGAGAAGCCTTGTCTAGCAAGGACTTTGAGAGAAGGACGTTGTGGAAAACCTGTGGATAACTTGTGGAAAACCTGTGGAAACTTAAGCTTTGCTCAAGGTGGCTCCCCCTTGGTTTTCCACAATCAGGGCCGAGTTATCCACAAGTTATCCACAGGTTTTGGCAAGTTATCCACAGCCTGTGGATAACTTTCTATGTGACAGTTTCTCATCTGTCCACCAAAAATTATGGCTTTATGTGAGGAATTAAAGACCTATGACCCGGGCAATGGCATCCAGCTCCGGTGCCAGGTTGCTGTGGAGGTTGCCCTGATTGTTATCTAGGGCCGTGGTGGGGTCTTTGAGACCATTGCCTGTGAGCACACAGACCACCTGAGCCTCAGCAGGAACCTCAGCAGCGTGCTTTAGGAGACCTGCAACGGAGGCCGCACTGGCCGGTTCACAGAACACCCCCTCCTCTGCAGCCAGCATCTGGTAAGCCGCCATGATTTCCCTGTCGCTCACGGCAGCAAAGCGACCACCGCTCTCTTGACGTACGGATAGGGCTTTCTCCCGGTTGGCTGGATTGCCGATGCGAATGGCTGTGGCAATGGTTTGGGGCTCAGAAACGGAGCGCCCCAAAACCAAAGGTGCTGCTCCACTGGCCTGAAAACCCACCATGACGGGAAGCCTCTGGCTGAGACCAGCTTGCCGGTACTCCTGAAAACCCATCCAGTAGGCACTGATGTTGCCAGCGTTGCCCATGGGAATGCAGAGCCAGGTGGGAGCATCACCTAGGGCATCCACCACTTCAAATGCAGCTGTTTTTTGCCCTTCTAGTCGGTAGGGGTTGACGGAGTTCACCAGGGTGATGGGGTAGCGCTCTGCCATCTCTTGGGTCATGGCCAGAGCCCGATCAAAGTTCCCCTGGATGGCCAGCACCTCAGCCCCATGGATGAGAGCCTGGGCCAACTTGCCCTTGGCCACGTAGCCATGGGGAATCACCACAAAGGCCCGCAGACCAGCCCGTCGGGCGTAGGCTGCTGCCGCTGCTGATGTGTTACCTGTGCTGGCACAAATCACAGCGGTGGCCCCCTCTTCCTTAGCTTTGCTAATGGCCATGGTCATCCCCCGGTCCTTAAAGCTGCCGGTGGGATTTAGGCCATCCACCTTCAAGAACACCTGCACACCCCGGCCAATGCGCTGTTCCAGCACGGCTGACCTGAGCAAAGGTGTGTTCCCTTCCAGCAAGGTGACAATTGGGGTGCTGTCACTGACTGGTAGCCAAGACCGGTAGTGCTTCACCAGGCCAGGCCATGGGCTTGGGGAGCTGCCCATGGCCTGTGGATGCCTGCTGCCCAAAAGCCGCTTCATGGAAGTCACCAGGGTCACGCTTAGCCCATCCTCACTGGGCTTGACTCTAGGAGCTGTGATCCACCCGACTAGGCCGCACTAGAAAGGTTCTCGAAAAAACTCAGACACTTCTTGGACACTGTCCAACCGACTGAGCAGGTAGAGCAGCCGGGGCACGTCCACCACAATATTCCGGTTGGGATAGCTCTCCAAAAAGTCCATGGGACTCACCTTTCCCGTTTCACTTTGGGCCATGGAGAGAATGGCCCCTGAGCGCAGTGCTTGAATCCCCACTTCTGGAGCATGTTGGGGGTAAAAGATGGTGGCCATCCTGCCCAAAAAAGCCTCTCCCAGCTCAGTGTAGAGAAGGCGACCCAGAAGGGTGAAAGGTACATCCACCTGATTTCCCAGGGCGGAGCGGGCGTCCTCCGCTGGCACATTGCTGATTCTCAAGGCAGCCCTGAGAATGCCCCGGGGCTTGCCTCCGTTGCTGAACTCCCGTAGCTCCTTCACCTGCAAGGACCGGGTAAACGGACCAACAACCAAAACCACCTTTTCAGCTGCCCTGGCGGCAGGGCAGATCCAGATGAGACCAGCGCAGAGTAGTAGAGCCAGGTGTCGTGTAGAAGGCAACACCACCGATTACAAGCAACGCAAGGGATCATCCTAAGATGTTGGGGAGTGCCTAGGTGGCAGCAGGCTCTGCTGGGGAAGGAGAATATCGCGCACAAGGCGAACAACCCCTCGCTCTGCCAGGTCCTGAACCACTTGGAGTCCCATGGTGTAAACAACCGGTTCCCCAATGATGCGGAGAAGACGTTGCCAAAGCAGACTGGGCTCAAAGCCTGGAAGCTTCTGAAGAATCCTGAACAACTCCAGAACAGGTGTGGGGTTGTCCCAGGTCTGGGGAGGGCGCTGGAGACTGTGAAGCTGCCATGACCGGGGGAGCCGCTGCCCCACCTGGCAGACAGACTGCCAACCCATGGCATCTAAACCATCCACAATGGTTTCCACCAGCTGCTGCCTCACCCTGCTTCCCGATTCTGAAAGCACAAAGTCCAAGGTGCTGTCCAGCAGCACTTCCAGGTTTAACCCCTGACTGCGGCCAGCACTGCTGAGGAGTTCATCTAGCCGTTCCCAGCGCAGGGACTTTCCACTGAATACCATTTCCCTAAGGCTCTTGCGCAACTCCGGATCAGGATCCACAAGGAGACGTGTTGCAAAATAAGGATAAGCCGCTCCTAAAATCTTGAAATTTGGATTGATGCTAAGAGCAATCCCTTCTAAAGTAACCAATGAGCGAATGATTAGGGCATAGTAGGGAGGAACTTGGAAGGGGAAACGATACATAACACCAGATAGGTCATCCGTGACTGCTTTAAAGTCCATCCTGCTCACACCTTTCCCTAATTCATTCTTAAACACTTTGGCAAAGGCGGGAATGATAGGACTCAGATCAACCTCCTCCTTCAGAAACCCCAGCTTGACAAAATCCTTGGCCAGCTTGTCAAAGTCCTTATTGACCAAATGGACAACAGCCTGGATTAGGCCGGTGCGGGCGCTGCGCTTCACCTCACTCATCATGCCAAAATCCAGATAAGCAATGCGCCCATCGGCGAGGGCCAGCAGGTTACCAGGATGGGGATCAGCATGAAAATAACCGTGCTCCAGTAGTTGCTCCAAGCTACAGTTTACCCCCACGTTGATCATATCTTCCGGGTCCAAACCCAGGGCCCGAACCTCCTGGAGCTGGGTCAGCTTGGTGCCCTCAATCCATTCCATGGTGAGCACCCGGCGACTGGTGAGGCGCCGGCAAATTTCTGGGACTGCAATCCGTGAATTATGGCCATGGAGACGGGCAAAACGCTCTGCATTATCTGCTTCGTGGAGATAGTCCATTTCCTCAAAAATCCGTGTGCCCAGCTCATCCACCAAACCCACAAGATCACTGCGCACGATGCGGGTGTAGCGTTTAATCCACTGGGCAATGTTGCGAACAATATACAGGTCTAAGGTGATCTGCTCCCGTAAGCCGGGACGCTGCACTTTAACAGCCACTACCCGTCCATCCAGCAGCTTTCCTTTGTACACCTGACCCAGGGATGCGGCAGAGATGGGCTCCTTGCTCAGTTGGGCAAACAGGGTCTCAACCTCACCACCTAGGTCTTCAGCAATGCAGTCCATGGCCAGAGTGTTGCTGAAGGGTGGCAGCTGATCCTGGAGGGCAGAGAGCTCCTCCAACACAATGGGTGAGACCAGATCGGGTCGTGTGGATAAGGCCTGGCCTGCCTTAACAAAAGCAGGACCCAACTGGGTGAGCAGCTCGCAGAGCTGGCGCCCCCGTTGGCGAATCCGCTCCCCCTGGCTGAGCTGACCCGTGAACCGGTCCATGAGCACGGTCAACAGAAACGTGCCAATGGGGACTAAGGTCTGCCAGAGGCGCTGCACCAGTCGCTGGGGACGGCCACCCCAGAGTTTGGCCACTGCCTCAGGGTCGTAGCGGTTCAGTCCAGCTGCACTGATGAAGTCCTGCAGGTGACTTGGGTGGGGTGGGGGAGCGGAACTGGACAAATGGGTCACGGCTTGGCAGACACGGTGCTGGGTCAAAGCTTACGAAAATCTAAGAATCTCCACGGATCCCCAGGGCCTTATCCTGGTTGCCGTCCATTGTCCTTGCGCCTGTGCTTCTGGCGCTGAAGCTGGAAAACATTGCCCTGATTGATGCTCTAGAACTGGAGTTCTCTACTGGGCTGACCGTGCTCACCGGTGAAACCGGAGCAGGTAAATCCCTACTGTTTGAGTCACTGGATGTGCTCCTGGGAGCAGAGATTCCCAAAAATCTGCTGCGCCCTGGTCAAGATCAGGCCCAGATTGAAGCCCGCTTTTCTCCCCATGGGGCCATCTCTCTCATGCTTATGGAACGGGGCCTTGGGGCTGTTCCACACCATCCATCAGGTTTTGTGGTAAGCCGCCGCTTCTCCCGCCACGATGGACGCATCTGCAGCCGCGCCCGCATCAACGGCGCCACCGTGAACCGCCAGGTCCTACTGGACCTCAAGCCCCTACTCATTGATCTGACGGTTCAGGGACAAACCCAAACATTGGGTCACCCTGCCCAGGAGAGACGCTGGCTGGATGGTTTTGGTGATGCCAGTCACCACCAGGTGCTCCATGGGGTTGTGGTAGCCCATAGGGGCTGGCTCCAGTGCCGTGCTGCTCTGGATGATTTTGAGGCACAGCAGAAGATCCACCAGCAAATTTGGCAAGACAATGCCCAGATGCTGGGAGATTTGCGTCAGGCTGCCTTGGAAGACCCCCAGGAGTTGGTCACCCTCCAGGGCAACCAGGATCGTCTTGCCCATGTCTTGCGCCTTCAGCAGGGAAGCTGGTCTGTGGTGCAACACCTTCAGGAGCCCTTGCCCGATCAACCCTCAGCCCTGGATCTCCTTGGCCAGGCAGACCGGGACCTGCAAGCCATGGTTGCCTTTGATCCCATGCTTCAACCACTCCTCCAGGGTCTTCAACTGGTGCAAGAAGACGTGCAAAGGCTTGCTGCAGCACTCCAGGACTATGGTGAACAACTGGAGAGCGATCCCCAGTCCCTAGCTGATCTCCAGGAGCGCATTGCCCAGCTGCAGCGGTTGGAGCGGCGCTATGGCCAAAGCCTCCCTGAGCTGATCCACCACCGTGATGCCCTGGAAGCCACCACGGTGAAAGTGGACTGGGAGGCACAGAAACAGCACCTTGAGGAGCAGGAGCGGCTGGCCCATGACCAACTGCGTCAGGCCTGTGACCAACTGGGCAGGTGCCGTCAGCAGCTAGCAGATCAACTGGTCACTGAGCTGATGGCTGTGCTGCGCCCCATGGGGTTGGAGCAAATGCGCTTTGCTGTGGAGTTGGAGCCTCAACCCCCCACGGAGCACGGAAGTGAGCAGGTGCACTTTCTCTTTTCTGCCAATCCCGGTCAAGCCATGGCCAGGCTTGGGCATGGGGCCTCAGGGGGGGAAATGTCTCGTTTCCTCTTGGCTCTCAAAGCCTGTCTTGCCAAGACCCATGCCCCCATGACCCTGTTGTTTGATGAGATTGACAGCGGGGTGAGTGGCCGCATCAGTGCTGCCATGGCCAGGCTTTTGCACCATCTAGCCCAGCATCATCAGGTGTTCTGTGTGACCCACCAGCCCTTGGTTGCTGCCCATGCTGATCACCATTTGCGGGTGAGTAAGCACACAGATGGTGGCTACACCCGCACTCGCATTGCCCGGCTCACGGCCCTATCTGAGAGGGAAGAGGAACTGGCCCAACTTGCTGGTGGCAATCCGTTGGAAGCACGGCCCTATGTGGCCAGTCTGCTGCGGGATGGTCTTTCCAGATCTGGAAAGCAGCTGCACCGCAATCGTCATGGGTAGGATGCCATCACCTCTGAACCCACCTGTTGATGCCCACTGAGCGGCCAGCCGCAGCACCACTTGATCTGCGGCCGTCCACCACGTCTAGGGGGCTATCTCAGATGGGGGCCCAAGACGATGTAATCTCCATTCGGGGTGCTCGCCAGCATAATCTTCAGAACATTAGTCTCACCATTCCCCGCAATCGCTTGATTGTATTCACTGGTGTGAGCGGTAGTGGTAAGTCGTCTCTTGCCTTTGACACTATTTTTGCTGAAGGTCAGCGGCGTTATGTGGAGAGTCTATCGGCCTACGCCCGTCAATTTCTTGGACAGCTGGATAAACCAAATGTGGATTCTATTGAAGGGCTATCCCCTGCCATCTCCATTGATCAAAAGTCAACCAACCACAATCCTCGCTCCACGGTGGGAACCGTCACAGAGATCTATGACCACTTGCGTCTTCTCTTTGGCCGGGCTGGACAGCCCCATTGCCCCCACTGTAGCCGTCCCATCAGACCACAAACCATTGATGAAATGGTGGCTGCCATTACCCAGCTTCCCGAAGGAATTCGTTTTCAATTGTTGGCTCCTGTGGTGCGGGGTCAGCAGGGCACCCATACTCGACTCCTCACCAGCCTGGTGGCAGAAGGCTTTGCCCGGGTACGGATTAATGGTGAGGTGAGAGACCTGAACGATTCCATTGTTCTGGAAAAAAATCGCAGTCATACCATTGAGGTTGTTGTGGACCGCCTGGTTGCTCGACCTTCCATGGCAGAACGCCTCCATGACTCCTTACGCACGTGCCTCCAGCGGGGAGATGGTCTAGCGGTGGTGAATGTGGTGCCACGTCCCGGGGAAGAACTTCCTCCCGGAATTGAACAAGAAACCATATTCTCAGAACATTTTGCCTGCCCGGTCCATGGGGCTGTGATGGAAGAGTTGTCTCCCCGCTTGTTTTCCTTCAATTCTCCCTATGGGGCTTGTCCTGACTGCCATGGCCTTGGCCATCGCCGTTGCTTCACCGTGGAGCGGATCATTCCTGATCCTAATCAGCCCATCTATGCAGCCATTGCACCATGGAGCCATCGGGATGATCATTACTCCTATTCATTGATCTACAGTCTTGGCAGGGAATTGGGATTTGAGTTGCACACACCTTTTGGTCAGCTAAAACCCGAACAAAAGCAAGCCATTCTCTACGGAGTTAAAGATATGATCTTCGTTGAAGGGGACAGCCGCTATCGACCTGGCCAAGGCTATAAGCGTAAATTCCATGGCATCCTTGCCATGTTAGAACGCCAGTATGAGGAGACAGGATCTGAAGCTGTGCGCCAAACCTTAGAAAACTATCGAGAGACTATTCCCTGTCAAAGCTGTGGTGGCAAGCGTCTACGACCGGAGGCCTTGGCAGTCTTGGTTGGTCCCTATGGGATTAATGATCTAACCAGTATGACACTGGGCCAGTGTCTGTCCAGTCTGGAAAGGTTGGGTGGGACAGGGGAACCAGACCAGGCCCCCTTGTTGACACCACGGCAGCTGCAAATTGCCAAACAGGTGTTGGTGGAAATTCGTTCCCGCCTACAATTTCTTTTGGATGTGGGACTGAACTATCTCAGCTTGGACCGTGCTGCCATGAGTCTTTCCGGTGGTGAAGCCCAGAGAATTCGCCTGGCCACCCAAATTGGTTCCGGTCTAACAGGGGTGCTCTATGTACTGGATGAGCCCAGCATCGGGCTACACCAGCGGGATAATCACCGCCTCTTGAAAACCCTTTTCCGGCTCCGGGATCTGGGCAACACCCTCATTGTGGTGGAGCATGATGAGGAAACTATTCGCGCTGCAGATTACCTTGTGGACATTGGTCCTGGTGCCGGTGTTCATGGTGGGAAAATTATGGCTTCTGGCTCCCTAAAGGATATTCTATCTAGCCAAGATTCCTTAACAGGTGCTTATATTCTAGGTCGTCGTCGTCTGCCCACGCCCACGGAACGCCGCAGCCGCAACCAACTGCGTCTCCAAATGATCAACTGCCACCACAATAATTTGAAAAACCTGACTATTGACATACCATTGGGCCGACTAATTTGCGTCACCGGTGTGAGCGGCAGCGGCAAAAGTACCCTCGTCAATGAACTGCTCCATCCTGCTCTGGAGAGCCAGCTGGGCCAAAAAACCCCCTTCCCCGAAGGCTTGGGAGCCCTTCAGGGCGCTGAAGCTCTTGATAAGGTCATTGTCATTGATCAATCCCCCATTGGCCGCACACCCCGCTCTAACCCGGCCACCTATGTGGGAGCTTTTGATGCAATTCGTCGCTGCTTTGCCGCAACCGTTGATGCCAAAGCACGGGGCTATCGCCCAGGTCAATTTAGCTTTAATGTTAAGGGAGGGCGCTGCGAAGCTTGTGGAGGACAAGGTGTGAATGTGATCTCTATGAATTTTCTCCCTGACGTCTACGTCCAGTGTGATGTCTGCAAAGGCAAGCGTTATGATCGGGAAACCTTGCAAGTTCGTTACAAAAATTACTCAATTGCCGATGTCTTGGAAATGACCATTGAAGAAGCTAAAGATGTATTTTCAGCAGTCCCCCAGGCTGCCCAACGATTACAGAGCCTGGTGGATGTTGGTTTGGGCTATATGCGATTAGGTCAGCCTGCACCAACCCTTTCCGGTGGCGAGGCCCAGCGCATGAAGCTGGCAACAGAGTTATCAAAACGAGACACGGGCAAAACCATCTATCTGATTGATGAGCCAACTACGGGCTTAAGTTTTTATGATGTTCACATACTGATGAATATCTTACAGCGTCTGGTTGATAAAGGCAATTCCATGATTGTGATTGAGCACAATTTAGACGTGATACGCTGTGCTGATTGGCTGATCGATTTGGGTCCTGAAGGGGGAGATGGCGGTGGGCAGTTGGTGGTCTCTGGCACACCTGAGCAGGTTGCTGAGCATGCTGAAAGCCACACGGGACGCTTCCTCAAGCCCCTATTGACTAGGGGCCAGATGTGCTAAATCTTCCTCTTCAAATGGTGCGGATAGTCGCAGCTGCTGATGG
>RKSC01000149.1 GCA_007571085.1 Synechococcus sp. PNGco_S_binSS4 | reverse complement strand
GATCCTGATTATCTATCCCGCCAGCTGCTGACCTATATTGGAAATAAACGAGCACTCTTAGGCCAGATTAGGGAGGCCATCACCTGGGTGAAGCAAAGGCTGGGGAAGGGGCAACTGCGCATGATGGACGCTTTTAGCGGCTCTGGAGTTGTGTCTCGCTTAATGAAGGCCCACTCCTCATTTCTAGTGAGTAATGATCTTGAGAGTTACGCCGCTGTTATCAATCGCTGCCACCTCTGCAATAGAAGCACGATCAATTTGAATTATCTATCCCAGATAGTTGCACAATTGAATGATCTAGTGGAAGTCAAGTTATTTCCTAAGGGTTTTATTGAAGAATACTATGCACCAAGGGATGAGAGTAATATAACTCCAAATGATCGCGTTTTCTATACAATTAGCAATGCTCGTCGCTTGGATAATTATCGGCGATTGATAGAGGATGTGCCCAGAGACTTCCATGACATGCTCCTGGCTTCTCTTCTTATAAAAGCATCAATCCATGCCAACAATGCTGGTGTATTTAAAGGATTTTACAAGAACCGCCATACTGGAATTGGACAGTACGGTGGAACTTCATCGGATGCCTTAGGCCGTATTAAAGGCCGAATTGAGTTAGAGGCCCCTATTTTAAGTCGATTTGAATGCCAGTATTCTGTCTACCAGGAAGATGCTAATCAACTTGCTCAGCAAATCAAGGATTTAGATCTGGCATACATTGACCCTCCATATAATCAACATCCTTATGGATCTAATTATTTTATGCTTAATCTATTGCTTGATTATGGAAAATCTGAGAATATCAGTAAGGTCTCAGGCATACCAAAGAATTGGCAAAGATCTGGCTATAATGTAAAGGCTAAAGCTTTACCCCTGTTAAAGCATTTACTCACCACACTTGATGCCCGATTTCTGCTAGTATCATTTAACAATGAAGGATTTATCAAGCCAGAGACAATGCATAAAATGCTAGAAGAGATTGGCTCTGTAGATACTTTAAAAATGCGCTATAACACATATCGAGGTAGTCGGAATCTGAGAAATCGTTCAACTCATGTTACTGAGCAGCTGTTTCTTGTTGAAAAGAGGTGATCATGCCATGGCCCATAAAGATCAATTACAGGTACAGGGTGTTGGTACCGTAATCAATGCTACTTCTAAAGCCCAAGAGAAAGACCTTATCAAGGCATTAGAAAAAGTTGCCAAATACCTAGATGGGAAATTTCCCAGATTCAGATTTATTCATGAGAAGTCATGGCACTTAAAAGATATTGTTAGCCAACTCCAAGAAAATTATCCTAAAGTTGATTTTCTTTTCCATCATGAAAGCAGTTTTATAAGACCAGATGGCGGTTGTATAAAAAGCAAACAGGATGAGAATCTCGCCTATCCGGTTCTGATTTCAGAGGTGAAAAATCAAGGAACTAATGATCAGCGAAAAAAGAAAGGATTGGACAAGCAAGCCCGGGGCAATGCCATTGAGCGGCTTGGAAAAAATCTGATAGGCTTGCGTACTGCTTTGCTGGGAGAGAGTATTTTCCCGTTTGTTTGCTTTGGCTACGGCTGTGACTTTGAGGAAGGCTCATCAATTTTGGATCCTGTCTCCACGATGGCAATGTTTGGCGAGCTTAATAAAACCCATCTCTATAACTGTGACCACAACAGATTCAACCGGTGAAGTTTTTACTTCAGGTACTTCAGGCCGGAGCTTTGGACAGTCGATGAAATGTTTGAGATTATGAAAGATATAGCAGAAAAATCTGTCTTCCATTCTGTCTTCTATTATTTATCGGAATACAAAGAAGATCATTTCCTGTGCAGAATTAAAACCAATAAATACAGTTGTCAACGATAACTCTTTATCAGAACATCTGGCTTTATCAGAATATCTGGAGATATAAGCTAAGAGAATAGGGTGGGGCTTGGCGGCTTGGGGTTAGCATGGTGCCCTGTGTATCAGGTTAAGGGGGCTGAGATGATCCCTACAGCTGGTGTGCACTGCTCCCATCTGAGGCTACCTGGTGAACCGGGTCTCTGGTGTTTTCGCCTGGATGGGCAGGGCCTGATTCAGGATCTCCGCCCTGAGCTGCCCGGCACTAAGGAGGAGATGAACCACCATAGCTGGGATTGGCAGGGGGACTGGCTCAGCCCGGCAGCGGTGGATTTGCAGATCAATGGTCTCCAGGGGCTTTGGTTCTGCCATCTCCGCTCAGACCAGCTGGACCACCTGCACCAAGCCCTGGTATGGCTACGGGAGCAGGGGGTGGATGCCATCTGTCCCACCATTGTCACCGCTCCCCCGGCCCGGCTACGGCAGAGTTTGGTTTTGCTGCGCCGGGTTCGTCAGCACCAGAGTGCAGCCGAGGCCCGCCTACTGGGGGCCCACATGGAAGGACCTTTTCTGGCCATGGGGAAGCGTGGTGCCCACTGCCAAGGCCATGTCCAGCCCCTGCACATGGATGGTCTCCAAAAGCTCATGGAGGGATTTAGCGCTGAGGATGTGGCCCTGATGACCATGGCCCCTGAGTTGGATCTACACCATGGGGCCCAAAGCTGGCTATTGGAGCAGGGCATTGTGGTGAGCCTTGGGCACACAGAGGCCAACCAGGAGCAGGCAGCAGCAGCCTTCAGGGCTGGGGCCCGCTTACTGACCCACACCTTCAATGCCATGGCTGGCCTACACCACCGGGCCCCAGGACCCATTGCTGCCGCCTGTATGGCGCCCGAGCCTGTGTTTTTGGGGCTAATTGCCGATGGTGTCCATGTGGCCCCCCCTGTGGCTGTGCTGCTCACCCGCATGGCCCCTGGCCGGGTGGTGCTTGTTAGCGATGCCCTGGCCCCCTATGGTCTGGCAGAGGGGCCTTATCCATGGGGTAAGCGCTGGATCACGGTCCAGAATCACACCTGTCGCCTGGAGGATGGCACCATGGCAGGTACCACCACAGGTATTTTGGAGGGGGCCTGCCGCCTGGCCCGCTGGAGCCAGGATCCAGATGGGGCTATTGCGTCGGCAACAATCCGGCCAAGGATCTGCCTGGGCCATGGGCCCACAACGGTGCAGTTATTCCATGGGGTTGCCCTAACCCGGCTGTTGCGTTGGCACTGGGAACCAGAGGAGAGACGCCTCACCTGGTCAGTGCCCCAAGGTGCAGCTTAAATGTGCTCCCACTCCATGGTGTGCTCCCTGGGTATTGCTTCTCCCTGGGTGGCTTGCCAGTGCTCCGCCAAGGCCAATTGGGCATTGCGCTCAGGTTCTCCATGACAGGGATGCAATTTGTGGTAGGAGCCATCTGGTCCCATCTCCCAAGCACCGCAATTGTCTTGAAGGTAGATGCTCAGAAGAGCCTCCAAGCGATGGCGCAGTAGGGGATCTTGGATTGGGGTTAGGCACTCCACCCGACGATCCATATTCCTGGTCATCCAATCCGCACTACCTATGTAAACCTCTGGCTCCCCTCCGTTGCCAAACCAAAAAATGCGGGAGTGCTCCAGGAAGGGGCCAATGACACTCACCACCCGAATGGATTCACTCAAGCCCGGCACACCAGCCCGCAAAGAGCACATACCCCGTACCACCAATTCAATGCGAACGCCGGCCCTTGATGCTTGATAGAGATTCTTGATAATAGAAGGATCCACAAGGGAATTCATCTTGACACGAATGTGACCACCTGCCTGGGTGTTGGCATATTTGATTTCCCGTTGGATCATGGCTTCCATACCATCTCGCAGGGTGACTGGGGCCACGAGAAGTTGGCGGAAATGTTGCTGTTTTGCATAGCCGGTGAAATAATTAAACAGCTCTACCAAGTCTTTCCCCAATATAGAGCGGCAAGTGAATAATCCTAGATCTGTATAGAAGCGAGATGTTTGTAAATTGTAGTTTCCAGTTCCAATATGAGCGTAACTACGGATGCCTTGTTGTTCTTTGCGTATAACTAAAGTGACTTTTGTGTGAGTTTTATAGCCCAAAACACCATAGACAACATGAACACCAGCCTGCTCCAGCTTCCGTGCCCATTGGATGTTGTTATCTTCATCAAAACGGGCCTTCAGCTCCACCAGCGCCAGCACCTGCTTACCATTGCCTGCAGCCCGCTCCAGAGCATTCACAATGGTTGACTGTTTTGATAGGCGATAGAGGGTAATCTTAATAGCTAAGACAGCAGGATCATCAGCGGCTTGGCTGATAAACTCCTCCACAGAGCCAGCAAACAGATCATAGGGATGATGAACTAACACATCACCGCGGCGAATCACATCAAACACACTCTCGAATTCCTTTGCAGGGAGCGATCCATTGGCCAGTAGGCTTTTCTGGGAGCGATGGAACGGGGCCGGCATCCGACCACGGTGGGGGGGGTAACGTAGGTGACCATGGGGCACGGCTGCCAGACCAGAGAGGTCATCCAGGCCCAGGGGACCATGGATAGGATACACATCTTCTTCCGTAACAGCCATGCCGTTCATAAGTTGATTCACAACCCGTCCAGGTGTGTGCTTGTCCACCTCAAGGCGCACCACCCTTCCCTCCAGCCGCCGCTTGCGCAGGCTGGCTTCAATGGCCTGAAGTAAATCATCTGCTTCCAGCTCTAGATATTCCAAATCCGCATCACGGGTCACCCGGAAGAAATAGTAGTCTGCCACGGTCATGCCTGGAAACAACACCTTTAGATTGTTGGCAATGACCTCCTCCAAAAGAACCATGGTACGAACAGGCATCAACCCGGAACCCTTGCCTGAAAGTTCGGGGGGGACATGGACGAAGCGGGGCAAACTTCTGGGCACCTTGACCCTAGCAAATTGATGATCGCCGGTGGCTGAATCTTGGATAAGCACCGCGATGTTGAGGCTTAAGTTGCTGATGAAAGGAAATGGGCGGGCAGAATCCACCGCTAAAGGGGTCAGAACAGCAAAAACCAGGGATTGAAAATAGTGGGTGGTCCAAGCTTGTTGGCGACTGTTGAGCTCCCTGTATCTGAGTATTTCTATACCGTGCTCCCCCAATCTGGGAACCAGGCACTGTCTGTAATGTTGTTGTTGTTCCTGCAGCAAAGGGATGAGCTGCTGGCGAATATCTAGCAGCTGCTCCATTGGAGAGAGGCCATCCAAACTCTGCTGGTCTACCCCCGCATCAACCTGGGACTTAAGGGAAGCTACCCGCACCATGAAAAACTCATCCAAGTTATTACTAAAAATCCCACTAAACTTGGCTTGCTCCAGCAGAGGTGTGCCGGGGTTGAGGGCCTGAGCTAGAACCCGTTGGTTAAATTGAATCCAACTACGTTCCCGATTGATGAATGTGGATGCAGAAAGGTGGATGTCAGCCATGGGAAAAAGCCATGGGAAGAGAGGGACAAGGCAAAACGCTCTATTTAGGATGCAGAATAGTGGTTGTGTGGTTGGGACTGTAGGGCACCACTGGTGAGTGTAGCCACAACCAGTAAAGCAATGATGGCCATCCAGAATGGGGCCCGTGGCGCCAAACCCGTGAACAGCACACCAGCAATGGGGGGACCGATGGATGTGCCGAGACTCTGTAGGGCCTGAAGACTACCTAGACCTTGCCCCTGACTGCTGGCATCCAGCCGCCGGGAAATCACAGCTCGCAGAGAAGGGGATGCCAAACCCACACCCGTAGCCAGCAGCACCACAGCACTGTAAATGGAGGACCGGGCCATGGGTCCTTGTCCATTGGCCTCCGGCTGAGCCAGGCTCACCAGCAGATACCCCACCAGCACCAGGCCGATGCCCACCATAATCAGGCGCTGCTCCCCCAGCCAGCGGCTCAATGGACCAATCAATAGCCCCTGCACCAAGGCTGCCACCACACCCACCAGGACAAATGCCGTGCCCACATCCCCAGCATTCCAGCTCAGCACCAGGCTGAGGAAGGGCACCAAAATGGTGGTGAATCCATTGAACACCAGAAAAAATAAGCAAAACCCCAAACTCACCCCACCCACCCGGGGGTCCCGCAGCAGCTGCAGCACCTGACGG
>RKSC01000119.1 GCA_007571085.1 Synechococcus sp. PNGco_S_binSS4 | reverse complement strand
AGTGATCCCCCCATCACGGAGTGGTTGGACATCCTTTCCCGCAAGTGGAGCCTAGAGCTGACCCGCTCCAGCCCTCAAGCCCCAGGTAACCTACCGGGGCTCAACACCCCATGAGGGTCCAAGGCCTGTTTGACAGCTAGCATTATGTTTGCAGCAGGTTGGCGCTGCCATGGGGGCAGTGGGGACTGGCTGGTGGCTTGGGGCTGGCTCAAAATGGTGAGAAAGCCCCCATGGCTGGTGAGGCGCCCCCGCAGGTGTAGCACTTGTTCAATGGTCAAGTCACCCATGCCATAGCCCAGACCCGTGGTGAGCCCCCCCTGCCAAGAGAGCTGGGAATAGCCCATCTCCACCATGAGGGGAGCCAGTGCCCCAGGGGGGCAACCAAAATGGAAGAGCCATTCATCGGTCTTTGGTGGCTCAGCCAAGGCCGCCTGTGGCCAATGGGGCAAATGTTCCATCTGGATGGAGTCCTGTAGCTGGGTAGCCAGGGCCTGTTCCTGTGCGTCCATGGCATCCCTAGAAATACTGCTGAGACTCACCACCAAACACAGTTCACCGGTGCCCCGGCCACAGCTCAGCCGTCGTGCCATGCCGTGGCTCCACCAATCCATCCGTTCCGGTGTGAGGAAGGAGCGGAGTAGCCACTGGCGCAGCTTTAGCATGGGTGCTGCAGCCCCTGTGAGTAGCAGGTGACGCCGCTGGGGAGGAATGGGGTAAGTGCGCAGGGTCACGCTGGTGACCAGGGCAAGGGAGCCCCAGGAGCCGCAGAGCAACCGCATCAGGTCATAGCCAGCCACATTCTTCACCACCCGGCCCCCTGCCTTGGCTGCTCCACCGTCAGGGCGCACAAAACTAACTCCTATCAGCTGATCCCTGATGCCCAGGTAGCGATGGCGTAAACCAGCGGAAAGACCACGGGCCACCAGTCCACCGATGGTGCCCAATCTAGATGCCGGTGGGGGATCCACTGCCAGCCATTGTCCCCGTTCTGCTAAAGAGTCCTGCAACCAGTCCAGGGGTAGTCCTGCTTCCACCTCAACGGTGAAGTCCTCTACCCCATGGTGAAGGATTCTGTTGTTATGGGCAAGGGAGACAACATGGCCCTTCCACGGCCCAGGCTGGCACCAGTGCAAATGTTCCCCAAGCCCAGCCGGGCGCCATGGTTGACGGGACCCATGGAGTTGCTGCAAAAGATCGGAAACCTCCTGCAGAGTGGGCCGCAGCCAGTCCCTGGTGATTGTGGCTGTTCCCATCTCAGTCCCCAGTGTCAATGCCTAAGCTGATCGTTATTGATGATGACCCGACGGGTTCCCAGACAGTTCACAATTGTCCACTCTTGTTAAGTTGGCATGTGGAAGCCCTGGTGAAAGGTCTCCAGCACCCGGCCAATGTGCTCTTCATTTTAGCCAATACACGAGCCCTACCCCGCCGGGAAGCTGAAGCACGTCTGCGCACCATCTGCCGCCACCTGAAACAGGCCCTGGATCACCTGGGTTTGGAGAACTGGCAGGTGGCCAGCCGGGGGGATTCTACCTTGCGGGGCCACTTCCCACTGGATGTGCAGGTGCTTAGCCAGGAGCTGGGCCCTTTTGCCCTGTGGTTTCTGCTGCCGGCCTTTCTGCCGGGTGGGCGCACCACGGTTGCTGGCCAACACCTTCTCCAAGGCCAGCCCGTCCATCTCAGCAGCTATGCCAAGGACAGCCGCTTTGGCTATAGCACCAGTTCATTGGCAGCATGGGTGGAGGAGAAGAGCGCCGGTGAAATCCAGCAGGAAACCGTGACAGCCATTTACCAGGAGGACTACACCAATTCCAGCCACCTCCAGAATCGACTGGCATCACTTCCCATGGGCTCTGTGGTGACGGTGGATGCCAGCCAGCCGGAGCACCTGGTCAGCTTTGGCCGTGTGGTGCAACAACGGCACCGTCAAGGGTGCCGGGATTTGTTCTGGGGTGCCGCCAGCTTGATAAATGCCTTAGTTGCTATGGGCCCCCAAACCTGGACCGGGAAGGATCTGGCAATGGTGCGGCGACGGGACAGTTGGAGTCCCCAACCGGGGGTCATTGTGGTGGGATCCCACCAGGTCGGTAGTGACCGACAACTGGCCCAACTCCTCACTGCCCCCTCCATTAGGGCCCTGGAGATCCCTCTAGAGCCCCTGCTGCAACCCCAATTCCCTGCCCATTTGGTCCCACATTTGGGCCTGGCCCTAGAACGTACCCTCAAACAGGAGCGCCGCACAGCTGTGCTGTACACCAGTCGGGGGGAGCGGCTACGGGGGAATGAACCTGGTCAACTGGCCTTGGCCCGGGCAATTGCCCAGCTCCAGGAGGCCCTGTTGCGCCCACTGCAATCCAGCTTGGGCTATGTCATCAGCAAAGGCGGCAGCACCAGTGATACCTTGCTCCGCCATGTGCTCAGTGTGGACCATGTGATGCTGCGGGGTCAGGTGATGCCGGGTATTTCCCTGGTGCAACCTGCCACGGTGCCAGGGCAACCCCCTGGTCTTCCGGTGATCTGTGTGCCGGGCAATGTGGGCCCAGATGAAACCCTGCTTCATCTCCATTTGCTCATGGAACCGGAGCACAGACCGGAGTCCCTCCAATAGGTCCAATAAGTGTGGGGGATTGGTTCCATTTGGTTCCATGATGAGCACAAACCGTGCAAGCAGGTGTTGTCCATGACTGGCGAGCTGGCCAATCCTCTTCTGGCGCTCCCCTTTGAGCCCTCATTGGAAGCCCTTGGTGGCCACTATTGGGACCCAGTTGATGCCGCCCAATTTCCCATCACGGTCCTGCGCTTCCGCAATGATCACCTGCTCCAACAACTAGGACTTGATCCGGCCCAGGTGAGTGATGCCCACTTGGAAGCTGCCTACGGCCGCTTTGAGGGTCGTCACCCACTGCTGGCATTGCGCTACCATGGCTATCAATTTGGCGTCTACAATCCACAGTTGGGAGATGGTCGTGGATTTCTCTATGGCCAAGTGCGAGATTGTCACGGCCAGCTCCAGGATTTAGGCACCAAGGGATCGGGCCAGACCCCCTGGTCCCGGGGTGGTGATGGGCGCCTCACCTTGAAGGGGGGTGTGCGGGAAGTGATCGCTGCGGAGGCCCTGCACCGCCTGGGGGTTACCACCAGCCGTACCCTCAGCCTCATTGAGACTGGAGAAAAGCTCTACCGGGGGGATGAACCATCCCCCACCCGCAGCTCAGTTATGGTGCGGGTGGCAAAAACCCATCTTCGCTTTGGCAGCTGTGAGCGGTTGCTCTATTTGCAGCAACCTGGCCATCTTGAGCGTCTTATGCACCATGTGCAACACACCTACTATGGTCATTTAGACAACAGACACCAGCCCTTAATGGCCATGGTGGGGGAGTTGGTGGAGCGGGTAGCCCACATGGCTGCTCAGTGGATGGTGGCTGGCTTCACCCATGGGGTTCTGAATACGGACAATATGTCCTTGGCAGGAGAGAGCTTTGACTATGGTCCCTATGGTTTTCTTGAAGCTTGGGATCCTAACTTTACCGCCGCTTATTTTGATTCCACTTCTCTCTATGCCTATGGTCGTCAACCAGCCATTTGCTATCACAATCTAAAGCTGTTGTTTCAAGCCTTGGCATTGATTTTACCCCTGGAGGAGATGGAAGCAATCCTAGGGCAATTTGCACCCACCTATGACAAGGCCTATGGGGATGGTTTGCTACGACGCTTGGGCCTGGTGCAGCTTTCCGATGCGGACCGGGCCCACAGGGGCGCTGGGGAGGATATAGTGGTGCTCACACTACAGCTGCTGGCTGCTTGGAACATCAACTATGGAGACTTCTTCGCCGGCCTGCGGGATCAAGTCCATGGATCTACCATTCCAGAGCCTGATGCCCTGGTGCCTTGGCAGAAGCCGGAGCCACCTCGTCAGCAATGGCTAGCCTGGCGCAATTGCTGGTGGAGCCACTGGCAGAATTTGTCTCCCCATGGTCGCCAAGTTGCCTGTTGGGCCCTGGAGCGCTGGAACTTGTCCGTGACCCCCACCCGCCCCGTGATTGAAGAGGTTTGGCAGGCCATCGCCCACCATGATAACTGGAAGCCCTTCCACCAACTGGTGGCCTCATGGCGTTGGCTGGGTCCGGCGCAGCCAGAGCCAACAGAGCAAGGCCGCTAGTCCTCCCAGCACCAGGCCCACAGCAGTGGAGCCCAGAAGTAGGCGACTTCCATAGGTCCAACCCTGGGACAACCAGTTCTCCCCTACGGAAACTTCAACTCCCCCAGGGGAGACATTTTCAGAATGGATGCCTACTGCTCCTAGCAACCATTTGCCTACCATATAGTTGAGTAGGAAGAGAGGTGCATAGGTGAATGGATTGCTCACCCATGTGGCCGCTGCGGCCAGGATGCGGTTCCCCCGCACCAATGAGGCCAGCACCACTGCAATGATGGTCTGAAAGCCAAAAAAGGGATAGCAACCTGCAAACACGCCCACCGCAAAGCCACGGCACCGTTGGCCGGGAGACCCCTCCTGACTCAATAACCATCGCACCCCATTGCGCAGCTGCAGAAGTAACCGCCAGACCATGCGCCGGGGTCGTATTCGCCGCCGCCGGGGACGGGGATAACGTTGTTGCACGAAGAACTTCAGCAAAGGGCTCCAGCCTAAGTCAGTGGTCGGCTTTTGGATGCCCACGCTCTCCTTGTGAAGGTCCTAGGCTCATGGTATGAACCGTCCCGGAAGCACCATTGCTGCGGTGGCCACAGCCCTAGCGGCCGGTACAGGCAGCATTGCCATTGTGCGCATATCTGGCCCAGGGGCCCTCTCCATTGGCCAGCGGGTGTTTCGTCCAGCTGGTCAGCGCCAGGTGTGGGAAAGTCATCGGGTGCTCTATGGCCATGTTGTTTGCCCTGAGAGTGGGCAGATTCTTGATGAGGTTCTGTTGCTTTATATGCAGGCACCCCGCAGTTTCACCGGCGAGGATGTGGTGGAGCTGCACTGTCATGGGGGGCTCATCTGTGTGCAGCGGGTATTGGAGCAGGTGCTGGCTGAAGGGGCGGAGGCCGCCGCACCTGGGGCCTTTAGTCAGCGTGCCGTCTTGAATGGCCGCCTGGATCTCACCCAGGCAGAGGCTGTGGCTCAGATGGTGAGTGCCCGCAGCCATCGGGCAGTGGAATTGGCCTTGGCAGGACTTGATGGTGGTTTGTACCGCCGCCTCAACGGCCTGCGGCAAACCCTATTGGAACAGCTGGCAGAGCTGGAGGCCCGCTTAGATTTTGAAGACGACCTGCCACCTCTGGAAGCCTCCACGGTGGAAAAAAGCCTACAGGAAGTGGCAAAAGATTTGCACCAGTTGGCCATGGAAGGGCAGCGGGGAGAACGTCTCCAGCAAGGTTTACAGGTGGCAATTCTTGGCCGCCCCAATGTGGGGAAGTCCAGTCTTTTGAATCGGCTAACTGGTTATGAGCGGGCAATTGTTACTGAATTACCAGGAACAACGCGAGATCTTTTGGAAGCCCAGTTGGTGCTGCGGGGTGTACCAATCACACTGGTGGATACCGCTGGCATTCGCCAAACCAATGATCTGGTGGAGCAGAAAGGTATTGACCGTAGCCGGGATGTACTGAGCCAAGCTGATGTAATTTTGCTGCTCTTTGATGCCAGTGTGGGATGGAGCCAAGGGGATCAGCAACTCGCCCATGAGCTCCCCCAAAATACACCTCAACTACGGGTTGGCAACAAGGTGGACCTTTTGGCAGATGCCATGGCCAGCCTTGGCCCAGAATTTCCCCTGCTGGTCAGTGCAAATACAGGTGCAGGGATAGAAGCATTAATTGATGCCCTCTTAAAATGTTGCAGCCTTAGTGAACCTGAACATCTACAAATTAGCCTGAGTCAGCGCCAGTTTAGCCTAGCACAGCAAGCCATTCAGGATCTGACACGTTTATTTGACACGGCTGAGGCGGGATTGCCCTGGGATTTTTGGACCATTGATCTGCGGGAAGCCATAGGCCATCTTGGGGAAATCACTGGTGCAGAGATCAATGAATCTGCTTTAGATCAGATTTTTAGTCGCTTCTGCATTGGCAAGTAGGTG
>RKSC01000151.1 GCA_007571085.1 Synechococcus sp. PNGco_S_binSS4 | reverse complement strand
TGGTGCTCCCCATCTTCCCAGCTGAGTCCTGCATCACAGATGGCCCGACTCCAGGCTTCATAGGCTCGCTCCACGCTTTCCCACCAGCCATCCATCCCGGCCCCATTGCGCCAGGCTCCAACAATCACCTGGGCCAGACGTCGATCTCCTCGACCTACAAAATCTTCCATGGCGGAGATGCGCACGTCGGTTTCATTCACCTTGAGGCGAGGAATATGGCGCAGGGCTTGGCGCAGCAACAGCTGTTTGCGGCCTAGGTCATCCCTGGAGACAGGATGCCATTGGAAGGGAGTGTGGGGTTTGGGGGTGAAATTGCTGATGGTGAGGTGGAAGCCCAGGGGACCATGACCACGGCATTCCCGCTGCAGCCAGCGTACGGTTTCCCCAATGCCCAGCACGTCCTCGTCCGTTTCACCAGGCAGGCCAATCATGAAGTAGAGCTTGACTGTTCGCCAGCCCTGCTCATAGGCAGTGCGCACACCATGGAGCAGGTCCTGATCTGTGAGACCTTTGTTAATAATGTCCCGCAGCCGCTGAGTGCCCGCTTCCGGAGCAAATGTGATGCCTGTACGGCGGGTGCCGCCAATAATCTGGGCAATGGTCTCATCAAACCGATCCACCCGCTGGCTGGGCAAGCTAAGGCTGACCGACTGTCCTTGGAGCCGGTTGCGCAACTCCATACCAACGGCTGGGAGAGCCAAATAGTCGGAGCAGCTCAGGGAGAGAAGGGAAAAATCGCTATAGCCGGTTTTTTTCATCCCTGTTTCCACAGCTTCGATCACCTCCTCCGGTGCCACATCGCGGGCAGGGCGGGTCAGCATTCCAGGTTGGCAGAAGCGGCAGCCCCGGGTGCAGCCCCGGCGAATTTCCACCACCAGCCGGTCATGGACCGTTTCCACCTGGGGAACCAGTCCTGTGGCGTAATGGGGGATGGGATTGGCCACCCGCCGCACCACCTGTGCTGGAGCCTGGCTCACCTGGGGCACAACACGCCCCTCAGGGCTGCGACGGTAAAAGCTGGGCACATACACTCCCGGCAGCTGGGCAAGATCCCGCAACAGGGCTGAGCGAGTCAATCGGCCTGCCTTCCCCTCTTGGACCACTAAGCCAATTTCCGGCAACAGCTCTTCCCCATCCCCCAAAGCCATGAAGTCAAAAAAGGCGCCGTAGGGTTCGGGATTGGAGGTGGCGGTTTGACCCCCTGCAAATATCAGGGGCTGGGCCTGAGGGTGATCAAGGGGAACATCCGGTCGCTGGTGGGCCCAAATGGGCAGACCACCCAGGTCCAGCATTTCTAAGATGTTTGTGGCCCCTAGCTCGTAGCTGAGGCTGAAGCCAAGCAGGTCAAATGCTCCCAGGGGGCGACGACTTTCCACCGCAAACAAAGGCACGTTCTGCTGCCGCAGACGGGCCCCTAAATCCGCTGCAGGCAAGTAGGACCGGTCACAGAGCTGCCCCGGTAGGCGATTGAGGATTCCATAGAGGATGATGTGCCCAAGATTGCTGCTGCCCACCTCATAGAGCTCTGGATAGGTGAGGCACCAACGCAGTGATGCCTGCTCCCAAGGTTTGTGCACGGCGCCCTGCTCCTGGCCCAGATAGCGGCCTGGTTTGCTGATGCCGCGATTGACCAGTTGATAGAAAGAGGGAATAGGAGCAGCTGCAGCAGGGGAGGTCATGGGCGTGGAATGGGCAGATGTGAACCAGGGTGAGCCATACCCCTTATCCATAGGATGGGCAGTCTTGTCCCCGTTGCTGCCATGGTGCTTGTCAACAGCCACTACCAAAAATTGCAGGCGGGGTATCTGTTCCCAGAAATTCAGCGCCGCATCAAGGCTTTTGCTGCCGATCACCCGGACGCTGATTTGATTCGCCTAGGCATAGGGGATGTCACCGAACCTCTGCCACCCGCCTGCCGTGAGGCCATGGAGACAGCCCTGGCAGCCATGGGGACAGCAGAGGGTTTTCATGGCTATGGGCCTGAGCAGGGCTACCCCTGGCTGCGGGAGGCCATTGCCCACCACGACTACCAACAGCGGGGTTGTGCCATTGAAGCAGACGAGATTTTTATCTCTGATGGCTCCAAATGTGACACCAGCAACATCCTGGACATCCTGGGTCCTGGCAACCGCATTGCTGTAACCGATCCGGTCTATCCCGTCTACGTGGACTCCAATGTGATGGCTGGTCACACCGGCCCAGCTGATGAACAGGGGCGCTACGGGGGCTTGCAGTACCTGCCCCTAACCGCAGATAACCACTTCTCTGCTCCCCTGCCATCCACCCCGGTGGATCTCATCTACCTCTGCTTCCCCAACAATCCCACCGGGGTTGTTGCCACGGGAGCAGAGCTGCAGCGTTGGGTGGACTATGCCCGCAGCCATAAAGCCCTCATTCTCTTTGATGGGGCCTACGAAGCCTTTATTCGGGATCCGGAGTTGCCCCACTCCATCTTTGAAATTGATGGGGCCCAGGAATGCTCCATTGAGTTCCGCTCCTTCTCCAAGAATGCCGGTTTCACCGGTACCCGCTGCGCCTTTACCGTGGTGCCCAAAGCCCTCACTGGCCAAAGCCATGGTGGGGAGTCCGTGTCCCTCTGGAACCTCTGGAGTCGCCGCCAAAGCACCAAGTTCAATGGGGTGGGCTATGTGGTACAGCGGGGAGCGGAGGCGGTCTACTCCCCTGCTGGCCAGAAACAAGTGGCCCAGTTGGTGGATTTTTACATGGAGAACGCTGCCCTCATCTGCCAGCAGCTTCGCAGCCTGGGTTTGACTGTTTATGGTGGCCAACATGCTCCCTATGTCTGGGTAAAAACTCCAGATGGGGTGAGCTCTTGGCAATTCTTTGACCAGTTGCTCCGTGGGGCCCACGTGGTGAGTACACCTGGGTCTGGGTTCGGCTTTGCTGGGGAGGGCTACATACGCCTTTCAGCTTTTAACAGCCGTGCCCGGGTGGAAGGCGCCATGGCCCGAATTGCCCAGTCTGGAGTGCAATAAAATGGTCCCCCCAGCCAATCCATTGGGCCCAATCAAGCTGGTAATTAAGCTAAAAATCTTGTCCAGAGACATTGGGGCTGTAATCATGGCCAGTGACATGCCTTCTCAAACAGGCGGTGTAACCGTCCTGGAGCGCCAGGAGCAGGTAAGGCGCAAGCGTCAGCCCCTGTATCGGGTTCTCCTCCACAACGACCCTGTCAACACCAGGGAGTATGTGGTGGCCACCCTGCAGATGGTGGTTCCCCAGCTCAGCGAGCAAGATGCCGTGGCTGTGATGCTGGAGGCTCACAACACTGGGGTGGGTTTGGTGATTGTCTGTGATCAAGAGCCAGCCGAGTTCTATAGCGAGCAGCTCAAGCGCAAGGGCCTCACCAGCACCATTGAACCAGAGACATGAGCCAGAAATCAGCAGGGCCCCGTTGCCTAGGCACCCTGCTGTTTGTCCCCCTGCTACTGGCAGTGGCCTGGTTGTTAACCCGACCCCTGTTGGGGTGGGGAGTGGAGCCTGCCACTGTGGAGCTCCTGGTGAGTCTGGTGGCTTTTCTCCTACTCCTCATCTGCTTGCCAATACGTCTAGGTCGGGTGTGGGGGGTGGCTGATCCCTGGCGTGCCCTGGGGCTTCATGGTCCCCTGGGATCATCCCTAGGTCTGTTTATCCAGGGTCTCCTAGAGGCTGCCCTATTGCTGGTGGGTTTGAGTGCCGTGCTGGTGGTTTTGGGCCAAGCCCGTTGGGGCGGTGGGCTCACCTTTGGCCAAACTCTCAATGCCATGGCCTTGCTGGGGGTTGGCTTTGCAGAAGAACTCCTGTTTCGTGGTTGGCTTTGGGGGGAGCTCCAGTTGGGCCTGGAGCGGAGGAAGGCTGCTGTTGTCCAGGCCGTGGTGTTTAGCCTGTTGCACATACGTTTTGACCAAGGATGGGCCATGCACCTTGGGCTGCTGCCAGGCTTGTTTCTCTTGGGGTTGGTTATGGCGGGTGGGCGTAGCCGAGACGGTGGCCTCTTAGCTGGTGCCGTTGCACTGCATGGTGGTTTGGTGGCAGGGTGG
This sequence comes from Synechococcus sp. PNGco_S_binSS4, assembly GCA_007571085.1. GTDB lineage: Bacteria > Cyanobacteriota > Cyanobacteriia > PCC-6307 > Cyanobiaceae > Synechococcus_B. The sequence goes on along the minus strand of RKSC01000151.1, from coordinate 11,977 downwards.
TTTGCCCTTCAAAATGGCCTGCTGACCCTGGAGCCCACCATCCCCATCTGGCTCATAGGTCCCAACTACAGCTCTGGCACTGCTCTCCCCCAGTACAATCCCATTGGGGGGTTGTTGGGATGGTTGGGCCTGATTCAGCTGCTCATCTGGCGGTGGCGCTGGTTATCCCAACCCAAATCCCCCCATCGCACCACCTAAAAGCTGGTCTGCTGAAATTGCTCCGGACCGGCTGTGCTCCCTAATTAAAATATCCGATTAAGATATGGGAGCATAGGAGAAAACCCCACAGCTCTGGCTGGTTACCCCCAGCAGTTGGGAGCAACAGCTCCGTAAGCTATGACTCCAAATGTTTCAGCAATGCCGTCCCCTCTGAATGGCCGACTACTACGACCTTTTGAATGTCAGCAGGGATGCCAGCCCGGAGACACTAAAACGTGCTTACCGCAGCCTGGCGCGCCAGTACCATCCTGACGTAAACAAGGAGCCAAGGGCCGAAGAGAGGTTTAAGGAGATTGGCCGGGCCTATGAGGTGCTCAGTGATCCTGAGAAGCGGGCCCGCTACGACCAATTTGGGGAAGCTGGTGTCAGCGGTGCTGCTGGCGGCGGCATGCCTGATATGGGGGACATGGGAGGCTTTGCCGACCTGTTTGAAAATTTCTTCAGTGGTGGCTTTGGAACAGCTGCCGGCAGAGACCCACGCCGGCGGCGTACCCCAACCCAGGGTGAAAACCTGCGGGTGGGGCTGACTATTTCCTTCCATGATGCCGTTTTTGGCACCAACAAGGAGCTGCAGATCCGCCACCGGGAAACCTGTACCTCATGTGCAGGTCGTGGTCTTAAGCCTGGCAGTCGTCCCAGCACCTGCCAAACCTGTGGGGGTACGGGCCAGATTCGTCGCACCAGCCGTACACCGTTGGGCGTCATTTCCCAGGTGAGCACTTGTCCAGCCTGTGGTGGTGTGGGTCAGTTCATCAGGCCGGAGGATCGCTGTGGTGCCTGTAATGGTCAGGGCACCACCCAGGTTTCCAAAAAGCTTCGCATTACCATCCCGGCTGGGGTGGAATCTGACCAGCAGCTGCGGGTTCCTGGTGAAGGAAATGCAGGGGAACGGGGTGGCCCTCCAGGGGACCTCTTTGTCCAGCTGCGGGTGGAGTCTGACCACAGATTCAGTCGTGAGGCCGCCACCATCAGATCCACCGTTGAGGTGAGCTATCTGCAAGCCATTCTTGGCGATACCATCACGGTGCAGACCGTTGATGGGGACTTGCCCATAGAGCTACCAGCTGGCACCCAGCCGGGTACTGTCCTGACCTTGCCAGGTTGCGGTGCTCCCAAGCTGGGCAACCCTGTGGCTCGGGGTGATCATCATCTAACCATTAAGGTGAGCCTCCCCAAGGGCAAGTTCTCCGTCAAGGAACAGCACATCCCCAAGGGTCTCCCCTCGGAAGCACGAAGCCTCCTTAAGCAACTGGACAAAAAAGCCCAGGTAAGAGGAAGTATGCTTGGCGGCTTCCTCTAAGCTCAACGGACTCCACCCCTTTTGTGGGACGGCAGTTCATCTGCCATCACTAATCTGGTGTTGCCCCGGTGAAGGTTTTGAAATGCCCTTGGTTGGTGGCTTTGATGGTCTGGTTGCTCACCTGTGCCCTCTGGCTTCCTTGGCTGGGCAACTTGCCTCTGCGGGATTTCGATGAGGCGGGGATCGCCCGTACGGCTCTCGAATTTGCCCAGGCGGCAGATTTCAATAGGCTGCTGCCCACCCGCTGGGGCGAGCCTTACCTGAACAAACCACCGGGGCTCCATCTTTTGGTTGCCCTTGCCATCCGTTTTGGCGGAAGCAGTGAGGCTGTGCTGCGCCTGTTCCCTGCTTTCCTGAGCAGCTTGGCAATTCCCCTGGTGCTGATGGTCCAACAGGAACTGTCCCCTCGGCAAGAAAGGGGAACCTTTCCCCATGGGGGGTTCTTTAGCGGCCTGATTTTGATGACAACCCTACCCATGGTCCGCCATGGGCGGCTCCTGATGCTGGATGGGGCCATGGTTTCCGCTGCCCTGCTGCTCTGGTGGGGAATGCTGCTCCTGCAAAGGCGACCCCTATTGGGCTCCAGCCTGGCTGGCTCGGCTTGCAGTGGTCTGCTGCTGCTCAAGCCACCAGCAACTCTGGGCTTTCTCGCTGTTGGCGGCATTGCACTTCTGTCAAAGGAACTGGCAGAGCGGCGGGAATCAGCCTCCTTCAGACAGCAGTTCTTCCCCTTGCCTTGGCTGAAGGCTACCTGCTGCTTTCTTCTCGGCTCCTTGCCAGGGTTAGGGTGGCATGGCTGGCACATTTGGCAACGGGGGGTTGACGCTGCCCTGATCATGTGGGGTGCTCAAGGCCTAGGGCGGCTGACCACAGTTCTGGATGGTCACCACCAGGGCTGGTCCATGCCAGCCCTAGAGGTTCTCAAGGGGGGTTGGCCATGGCTGCTGTTCTTACCAGCAGGTCTGCTCCTGGCACTGCATCAATGGCATGAAGGTTCAGGTGCCTGGCGCCTAGCATTGCTTGTAGGCACTCTGCTGATGGTGCTCTCCCTCAAAACCCAGTTGCCCTGGTATAGCCATTGTCTCTGGCCTCCCCTTGCTTTGTTGGAAGGCTCAGTCCTGAGCAAGCTATGGCGTGGGCAACGGGTAGCAGGCTGCAGGCTGGGCTACCCACTGATGCTCCTTGGCCTAGCCCTGTTGCTGGTGGCAGGGATGGAGGCTGTAGAGGTAGAGGCCATAAGCAGCCTACCGCTGCTGTCTCTCCTTATTGCTGGAGCAGCACTCTGTATGGCTGGTTTTGGGCTTCAGCGTGGAGCAAATCCCTGGGCTTTGGGGACTCTGGTGGTTGGCTGGTGGCTGGCACTGCTTTGCTTCTGGACAACTCCTCACTGGATCTGGGAGTTAAATGAGAACTGGCCCACACAACCGGTGGGAGAACTGCTGCGCACACGCCCCGATTATCCCCCCGTGTTTAGCTATGGATCCGAGAGACCTTCCTTGTCTTGGTATGCAGGGCACCGTATCAGTGCTTTGCCCCATTACCCCCCTGACATTTACGCTCTGGTGGTGCCAGGTCAACAGCCCATAGATGGTTGTCAGATCGAGGTTGTTATCCCTAGACCACAGCCTGGACGTGCCCAGAATCAGGCTGTGAGCCTGCAGTGGTGCCACAACTGACCACCCAGAGCCCAGGTAACAGGTCAAGCTGTGCAGAGTGCTTCCCTCTGCTTGTGGCTGCACCCCAATCTATGCTGCCAACTTTATGTCCGATGGTCAGCCTGGATCTGCGCGGTGTTCCCTGCCCTCTAAACGCTGTTCGCTGTCAGCTGGCCTTTGAGAAGCTAGCCGTTGGTGAAGAGTTGCGGGTGCAACTTGACACCGGTGAGCCCCTGGAGAGCGTGCTCCGTCAATTTCGGGGTGCCGGCCATGGGGTGGATGTGGAAGCTGCCCCCGGCAGGGAAGCAGCAACGGTGCTCATTACCATTACCCGCTGTTTTTCCTAGCTCAGGTGCCACAAGAAGAGCTGGGGGTGCCCACTTAGGAGCCACCATCAAGCAGGTTGGGCATATTCAGATTGCCCAGGCCCCCTGTGAGCTCTTCCATGCGGGTTTTCATGGTATCGGTTGAGATTTGGTGGGCGGCCTCCATGGCCTCCAAAACAGCTGCTTCTACAGCTGGCCTCCCTTCGGCTAGCAAGCTGTCATCCAACTGAATCCCCACGGGAACCTGGTTGCCTGAGATGGTGACCCGTGCCCGACCATCCTTGCTCACCCCTTCCAGGACCAAGGCACTCAACTCTTCCTGAAGCTTGACCGCATTCTTTTGGATTTGCTGTGCCTTTTGAAAGGCCTCGCTGAGCTGAAAAAAATTAAAGTTGGGGAGTTCAAAACCAGCCATGGTTACTGAATCATAGCCCCATCAGCCTACGGGAACCAGTGAGCATCAGTCGAAGGTTCCAAGATGCTTGACCTCTGTTGTGAGGCCAATGCCCTTCTCATCCATGAGACGTTCCTGCACCAGGTGAATCAATGCCTGGATGTGTTCAGCTTTGGCACCACCAACATTGACAATGAAGTTTGCGTGAACGGTTGAGATCTGGGCTCCCCCCAACCGTTGCCCCTTAAGGTTAAGGGCTTCAATGAGCTGGCCTGCCTTTTGGGGCAGGGGATTACGGAAGACGCTGCCTCCACTGGGCAAGTGGTATGGCTGAGTTTTGGTGCGCTGGGCCAAGCCAGCTTTGATGGTCTCCAGCAGATGCTGAGGGTTGTGGCCAGGATTAGTGTGCAGACGGGCTGACAGGACGATCCATGGTGTCTGGGCGGCAGCCATCTCTTGCAACACACTGTGGCGGTAGCCAAAGTCCATCTCTTGCCGGCGCCAGTGCCAATACCTGCCTGTGCTGGGCTCCAACAGCTGAGCATCCACAAGCCACTCCGCCAGACAGCTGCCTTGAGCACCTGCATTCATGGCAACTGCCCCTCCCACGGTGCCGGGGATTCCTGCAAGCCACTCCAGACCATGGAGACCCAGCTGAGCTGCCTTACGGGCCAGCCTGGGCAGTGGCTCACCAGCCTGGGCCTGAATCAATCCCGTGCTTGCATCCCAATGGCAACCCTGCAGGTGTCTTAGGCAGAGGCACAACCCCGTCACGCCGTCGTCGCTCACCAGCAGATTAGACCCAGCACCCATGGGATGAATGGCCAGTCCCATGGCCCCAGCCCATTGCACCATATCTACCAATTGTTGGCAGTTGCGTGGTTCCCCCAAATACTCAGCAATTCCTCCCACTTTCCAGCTGGTGAGATCAGCCAAGCCCTGGTTGCTCAGGACGCCTTCAGGCAAGGAGAGGAGCGTCATGCCCTATGCCGCCAAAGGGACAGGGGAACGCACCAGGTCTGGTAAACGATTGATTGAACCGGCTCCCATGGCCAATACAAGATCACCGGGTTGTGTGTTGCTGTGAAGCTCTTCTGCCAGGTGCTCAATGCTCTCAAAGCTGTGCACCAGCCCTCCGGCTTTCTCAATGGCCATTGCCAGGGCATGATGGTTTACCCCAGCAATAGGCTTCTCCCCTGCCCCATAGATGGGGAGTAGTAGCACACTATCTGCAGTGGCTAGCACTGTGGAAAACTCCTTGAAAAATGCCTGAGTGCGGCTGTAACGATGGGGTTGGAAGGCCACCACCACCCGCCTTGGGACCAGGGGAAATTTGGATTGATAGTTGCCCACCATGAGCTGGGCCATGGAAAGGGTTGCGGTCACCTCACTGGGGTGATGTGCATAGTCACTCACCAACAGGCGCTCATCCACAATGCTGTGGAACTCAAACCGGCGCTCGGGGGCACGAAGGGTTCGGCAAGCCTTCTGTACGGCAGAGAAGGGCACACCCAACTCCAGGGCTGCTGCCATGGCTGCGGCTAGATTGGCTAGGTTATGGCGCCCTGGCAGGGGGAAGCTAATGGGGCCTAGGCTCTGGGAACCGGCATGGACCACAGCCCAGCTGCCTTGGCTGGAGCAGCGGATTTCTGAGAGGCGGTAGTGGGCAGGGCTTTCCCCATCCAGGGACCATTGACGTGTGCCAGGAAGATGGTGGCGCAGCAGGGGGCAGTCACCATTGGTGAGTAAGGTTTTGCAGTTGGCACCAAACTGAGCCATGGTGGCCACCAGATGGTCAAGATCGCTGTAGTGGTCTGTATGGTCCAGCTCAAGATTGGTGATGATGCCAATCTGTGGAGAGAGCTTCACCAAGGTTCCATCAGACTCATCTGCTTCTGCCACCACCACGTCTCCACAGCCCTGACGGCCATTGCTGCCGAACCAGGGGACTATGCCACCAATGACTGCTGTGGGATCTAGGCCCACATCCATCAAGATGGTGCTGAGAATGGTGCTGGTGGTTGTTTTGCCATGGGCACCAGCCACTGCAACAGAGCGGCGATGACTTTCCAGAAGGCTTGCCAGCAGATCAACCCGATGAATCACCTCCATCCCCGCACTACGGAGGGCGGCCAACTCTGGATTGGTGTCTTTGATGGCAGAACTGGTCACCACCAGGGGTGGATTCCTGCAGGCTTCCCGCAGGGCGCTGACTGCCTGGGCATTTTGCTGAAGCCTGATCCGGGCCCCACCATTGCGCAATGCCTTGACACGGTTGGAATTACAGATATCCGAGCCACTGACCCTAAAACCACGAGCTGCCAAAACCTCTGCAAGAGCTGACATGCCCATACCCCCAATGCCCACAAAGTGGACAGGGCGCTGCGGATCAAGAACGTAGCTCAATGGCCTTCCTTCTGTGGCCTTAAGCTAAGCGTAATGATGCCAGGAAGACCAGAGCTGATCTCCCTCAGCAAGAGATTCAGCAAGAGATTTAGCAGTCCCATGGTCTGCTTTGGCAAGGCTGCATCCTTTTGTATGATCGACTGCCGAATGCATCCCAGTCGCCCCGCCTGCCCATGACACTGAAAGTTGCCATCAATGGCTTTGGCCGCATCGGCCGCAATTTCCTCCGTTGCTGGCTGAGCCGCGGCGACAAGACAGGTCTTGAAGTGGTTGGCATCAACGACACCTCCGATCCCAAGACAAACGCCCACCTTCTCACCTATGACTCTATGCTGGGCCGCATCCGGGATGCGGAAGTCTCATCTGCAGAAGAGGCGATTGTTGTTAATGGAAAGACAATCAAATGTTATTCTGACCGCAACCCTGCCAACTTGCCTTGGAGCGAGTGGGGTGTGGACCTGGTCATTGAATCCACTGGTGTCTTTGTGACCAAGGCTGGTGCCAGTAAACACATGGAGGCTGGTGCCAAGAAAGTCCTGATTACCGCCCCTGGCAAAGGTGAAGGTGTGGGAACCTTTGTGGTTGGTGTCAATGACCATGAGTATCGGCATGGGGACTACGACATCATCAGCAATGCCAGTTGCACCACCAACTGCATGGCCCCCATTGTCAAGGTTCTGGATAAGCACTTTGGCTTGAAGAAGGGCCTAATGACCACCATTCACAGCTATACAGGTGACCAGCGCATCCTTGATGCAAGCCATCGGGACTTGCGCCGGGCCCGGGCAGCAGCCATGAACATTGTGCCCACCTCCACTGGTGCCGCCAAGGCCGTGGCTCTGGTTTATCCAGCCGTCAAGGGCAAGCTCAGTGGCATTGCCATGCGGGTGCCCACACCCAATGTGTCCGTGGTGGATTTGGTTTTTGAGTCCAACCGAACTGTCACCACCCAGGAGGTGAATGATGTGGTCAAGCAGGAGTCACAAAATGGCATGGCGGGCATCATCAAGTATGGAGATCTGCCCTTGGTCTCCAGCGACTACGCCGGCACTGATGAGTCCGCCATCTTTGACGAGGCGCTCACCATGGCCATCGGAGACAACATGGTTAAGGTTGTTGCTTGGTATGATAATGAGTGGGGCTATAGCCAGCGGGTGGTTGATTTGGCGGAGGTTGTGGCCAAAAACTGGGATTAATTCTCTAACCACTAACATCTGAGACCTGAGGTCTGATTCTGCCAGGGGTCCAGCACCCAGACCCATTCTGGGTGCGGCCCTATCTCTCAGGTTTGCTCAAAGGGGTTTGCTCAAAAATGATGAAATGGCTCACCTGGGGGGAAAGGTTCCATGGTCCCTGTCCGGGGGTCTTTCAACAGCAGCTGGTCCCCAGCACTCACCATGCCCACATGGCAGAAGCCCCTGTGATGCCCCAGAAGTGCACGGGCCCAGCCAGGCTCTAGGGCCAAAACCAGCTCAAAGTCCTCTCCACCCCAGAGGCAGTGCTGTTCTGCATGGGGGAGTCCCGCCATGGCGGCGGGGAGGGGAAGATTATGCACATGGGCACCCAGCCCTTGTTCCCTGCAGAGGAGATGGAGGGCTTGGGCGAATCCATCACTGCTGTCCGTTCCAGCCACCCGCCATGGTGTTCCAGCCGGTTGAGAGGCCCTAAGTTGTGGGGGAACATCCAGGCGGGCCTGGGGATAGCGATGGGCTGCCATGGCCTGGCCCTGCAGGCCACTGGATGGGGGTTGGGCTCCATTGAGCATCAAATCCAACCCATAGCTGCTGAGGCCATGGGGACCAGTGCAAATCAGCCAATCTCCCACCTGGGCGCCATGGCGGTGAATGACATGCTCTTGGTCCACAGTGCCCAGGGCGGTGATGGCCAGGCTGACCACGGGAGCCTCAACACAATCACCTCCCAGCACATGCCCCCCATGGTGATTCAGGGCCCTGACCATGCCCCCATAAACAGACTCCAGCCAAGGCCAAGGAAGGGTCCCTGGACAGCTGAGACCCACGGTAATTCCCACCACATGATCCGCACCCATGGCGGCCAAGTCAGAGAGATTTGCCATCACGGCCCGCCAGCCCACGGAATCAGGGGGTGTGGTGACGGTGGAGAAGTGACGCTCCTCAACCAGCACATCACTGCTAATGACCCCATGGCGACCGGGGCTGGATGGCACCAGGGCACCATCATCCCTCAGCTGACCCGCCGGTGCAAAACCTTCCAGGCGCTTAAGGAGTTCCCTCTCCCCCAGCTCTGCCAAGCACGTCACAGGGGTTTAGCCATGGGCCCGGAGGTTTTCAGCTCCCCTAATCACTGTGGCCTCAAGAATCTGATCAGTGGATGTGATCTCACCTAGCACATCCATTCCCTCCACCACATAGCCAAAAGCAGCAAACCGGCCATCAATCAAATTCAGACCTGCCGGTGTGAGCTCTGGTTCAAACAAGAAAAGGAAAAACTGGGAGGAGCCATCATCAACTGCAGCACTGGAATGGGCCCAGCCCATGGTGCCCCGGGCAGAAAAGGGCAGTACAGGTGTCTCCTGGAACAGGCCCACATCTTCAAAGGTGAGGTTATACAAGGGCTGCTCCTCCCTAACAGTGCGGATCTCCAGGGGAATGGTGCGGAGCTGCTGGGTTTGGGGATCCACAAAACCCTGGGCTTCACCCTCCGGATCACCGGTCTGCAGCACATAAAATGCTTCAGCCCTATCAAACCCCAAGCCGTCATAGAAGCCCCGCTGCACCAAATCCACAAAGGTTCCAGCGGTGATGGGTGCATTGTAGCCATCCACCACTGTGAGCAGGTCCCCTGCCGTGGTGCGCACTAACACCTGGGCCCGTCCCAGCAACCGGGGTAGGTGGTCATATGTTTCAGGAATAGGGAAGGGAAAGCCCTCCACCAGATCCGCCTCCATGGTGCCAATCAGCTCCAGGGCTTGGGCGCGGGTTGTTAAGAAAGCGTCCCGATCCCTCTGCCCTGCGTTGTCCTTCAAGGTGACCAGCAGCTCTCCTAGGTGCTGCAAGGTTTCTTCAACATCAACACCTTGCTGTTGAGCGTCAGAGGCAATGGCAGGACCTGTTTTGCTCAGCAGGGTTTGCAGGTGCTGAGCTCGTCTGGTCAAGGCCGTCCAGCGCTTGGCACGCACATCAGTGCTGCTGCCCTCCAGGGTGTGCTGCAGATTACGCAGCTGCTGCTGCTCCATGGGCAGGGCATCTCTCAGCAGAGCCCTGGCATCGGTGACCGGGTTCCCTGCTGGCAGGGCAATGGCTCCAGATTGAGGCAGGGGAAGGAGCAAGGTCAAGACCAGCATCAAAACCCAACAACATCCACGCCATAGGCGCTGCCGAAGCCCTTGTAGGCAAGGAATGAAGTCTGGAAAAATCATGGTTTTGGTCGGGGTGCTGGTCTGTGCATGTCTTGGTGAGGAACTCTGCCACAGACAGCCCAGACTGAGCGCCCCGTAGAATCCATTGGCTTTAAGGAAAACTGCGGCATGATTTCCAGCAATGATTTCCGTACGGGCACCAGCATCGAGCTCGACGGCCAGGTCTGGCGTGTCGTTGAGTTTCTCCACGTCAAACCCGGTAAGGGGTCAGCCTTTGTGCGTACAAAGCTGAAGGCGGTTGTGTCTGGAAATGTGGTGGAGAAAACCTTTCGGGCCGGGGAGATGGTGCCTCAGGCGGTGCTGGAGAAGACCAGCTTTCAGCACACCTACATGGAGGGAGAGGACTTTGTATTTATGGATATGACCACCTTTGAAGAGATGCACCTCAGCGCCCAGGACATTGGCCAGCAACGCAAGTATCTCAAAGAGGGAATGGAGGTGAATATTCTATCCTGGAACGGCAAACCACTGGAGGTGGAACTGCCCAACACCGTGGTGCTGGAAGTGGTGCAGACCGATCCTGGCGTAAAAGGGGATACGGCCACCGGTGGCACCAAGCCTGCTGTTTTGGAAACAGGGGCCCAGGTGAACGTGCCTCTATTTATCACCACCGGTGAGCGCATCAAAATTGATACCCGCAATGACACCTACCTGAGCAGGGAGTAGGTACTTGGTGATCTACTCCCTTTCCCGTTCCCCTGCTCCCATCCACTGTGCAGCTTGATCACAAACAACTCAAGGAACTCCTGATACTGCTTGGCGAAAGCGACATCCAGGAATTTGTCCTGGAAGGGCAAGACTTTCGTTTGGAGCTGCGGCGTTACCAGGGTGGCCAGTCCACGGCAGTTCCCCTTGGGTCCCCTGTGGTTGTCCCCCCTGAACCTTCCCCCCCGGCTCCTCCTCCTGGGCGATCAGATTTAATCGATGTGCGTGCCCCCATGGTGGGAACCTTCTATTGCGCCCCTGCTCCAGATGAGGCCCCCTTCGTGAAAGTGGGGGACAAGGTGCAGGTGGGGCAAACCCTCTGCATCCTGGAGGCCATGAAGCTAATGAATGAAATTGAGGCAGACACCCCTGGCCAGGTGGTGGAAATTCTTGTGGAGAATGGCACACCTGTGGAGTTTGACCAGCCCCTGATTCGCCTCAAACCCCTGTGAATCAGCCTAAATCTGAGCCATTGCAATGGGCCCTAACTCAGCTGCAGCCAGAAGGGCAGCCACCATACTTCCTTCCCGGGCCAAACCTTGACCCGCTAGGGAAAAGGCCGTGCCATGGTCTGGGGAGGTGCGGATAAAGGGCAGCCCCAGAGTTGTATTCACCGCCTCATCAAATGCGATCAACTTGGTGGGAATTAGTCCCTGGTCGTGGTACAGAGCCAGGTAGCCATCAGCAGCGTGGCCACCACCTCGCCAAGCCTGGCCTGCATCCAGCCAGCAGGTGTCCGGGGGCTCAGGACCCAGAACAGTGCAGTTGGCGTGCAGGGCCTGCCAGCTCTTCAGACAAGGCTCTAACCAGTCACACTCCTCCCTGCCCAGATGCCCGGCTTCCCCAGCATGGGGATTGAGTCCAGCCACTTTCAGAACGGGCTCCTCGCAGTATTGGCCACAAAAGGATGCCAGGACCGTGAGCTGGTGCTGAACCAAGGATGGGGAGAGCATCTGAAACACCTGCCTAAGGGGAATGTGAGTTGTGGCCAATAGGGTGTTAAAACGCCAGTTGCTTTGCGGTGATCGGGCAGTGAACAACATGGATGCCCTGGCCCCACCAGCCAGCTCAGCCAGGCGCTCGGTCTGTCCCCCGTAGGCATGACCAGCAGCTTGCCAACAGTGTTTGGCAATGGGTGCAGTGGTTAGGGCATGGCATTCACCCGCTAGCACAGCGCCACAGGCTGCCGTCAACCAGGCAAAGCTGGCTGCCCCACTCACCCCACTGGCTTGGCCGTAACCAATGGTCTGCCCAAGGGGTAGATCGATCAGGGAAACATGCCGAGGATCCACCACTCCATGATGTCCCTGGCTTTGCAGATGGTGGTATTGCTCCAGCAGCCAACGTCGGCAACCAAACAGCACCGGCTCCACCAACTGCTGCACCTGCTCATTGGCCAGGGCCTTGAGCACCACCTCCGCCCCAATGCCAGCAGGATCCCCTAAGGAAATGGCAACACGCCGCGGTTTTTCCATGGCAGAACGGTTTTTCCATATATCTTGCATAGGCCATCAATGGCAGCAGCCCATCAGGAGGTGCTCCACTGCTGGCGGGGCTGGGGGACAGAGCCCC
>RKSC01000097.1 GCA_007571085.1 Synechococcus sp. PNGco_S_binSS4 | reverse complement strand
CCCTGGTGGTCACCCTTGCAACCCCTAATGGGGCAGCTGGAGCTGGTGCCGGCTGGCCATGGCCTACAGCAGAGCGGTCTACGGCAGCTGGGGACTGGGGGGCCCCTGATCTGGTGGTGGTGGACAATGGGGTGGCCTGCACGGTGGCCTGGGTCTCTGTTGCCAGGAGACCGGCCAGGAGCACCTCCAAGGTGAGGCGGGGCTGGCTGCTGTGGCGCAGTTGGGCTTCACTCCCCTTGAGGGCCCGTAGCCATCCCAGCAACCGATTCTGGCCCAAGTCCTTGGCAAGGCCAGTAGCTGTTGACCAACTGGCAGGGCTGATGGTGGTGAGGGCTTGGCGATCAGGGGCTAGAGCTGCCAGCAGCAAATCCCGCAGCAGGGTGGTCAATGCCTGCAGGATGGCATTGGGCTCATATCCTCGCTCAAACAGCCTGCGGGTCACCTCCAACACAAGGAGAGGGTCCCCCTTTGCCATGGCTTTGCCAAGATCCAAAAGCTCCTGCTCCGGCACCGCACCCATGAGCTCCCAGACGGCGCTGGCCTCAATAGGGGGTGTCAACAGGCTGAGCTGGTCTAAAAGGCTTTCCCCATCCCGCAGCCCCCCCTGGGCAAACTGGGCCACCAAGCGCAAGGCATCTGGGGTGATGACAATTTGCTCTTGCTGGGCAATCCAGCCCAGATGGCCCATCAACTCTTCCAGAGGAATACGGCAAAAATCAAACCGTTGACAGCGGGAGACAATGGTGGGCAGCACCCGCTGAGGATCTGTGGTGGCCAGCACAAATACAACCCGTGGTGGGGGTTCTTCCAATGTTTTGAGCAGGGCATTGAAGGCTGCAGTGGATAGCATGTGGCACTCATCCACCACGTAGACCTTCCAACGCATCTGCACAGGGGCAAAACGGGCCCGCTCAATCAGATCTCGAATGTTGTCCACCCCTGTGTTGGAGGCGGCATCAATCTCAATCACATCCAGGGCACTGCCACTGGTGATGGCTGTGCAGGTCTCACAGTGGCCGCAGGGTTCTGCTGTGGGTTCTGGAGAACTGGTGCAATTGAGGGAACGGGCCAGGATGCGGGCGCTGGAGGTTTTACCAGTTCCCCGTGGACCAGTGAAAAGGTAGGCCGGGGCAATCCGTTGCCGCCGGATCGCATTGCTCAAGGTGCGTACAATGGGCCCCTGACCCACCAGCTGGTCAAACCGCTGGGGGCGATAGCGGTGGTGGAGTGGCTCATAGGCCATGGGCTCAATCTGGTTCCTGGTGACTCAGAATGTTGGGGTGGAGCATCACTTTTGCCCCATGCCGTTGGTGCTGATTCACCATATCTCCAGTGACGGTGAAGGTTTTAATGGTGTCGTTGGAGGGGAGGCTATACATCATCTCCAACATGAGCTCCTCCACCAGGCTACGTAGTCCCCGTGCCCCTGTCTGGCGGCGCATGGCCTCACGGGCAATGGCTTCAACGGCACTGTCTTCAAACACCAGCTGCACATTGTCCATGCTGAGTAGGGTTTGGAACTGCTTCACCAGGGCGTTCCGTGGCTCCGTCAACACAGCACGTAGGGACTGCTCATCCAAGGGATCCAGTATGGCGGTAACCGGTACGCGCCCAACGAACTCCGGAATCAGGCCGTAGTGCACCAAATCCCTGGGCTCCAGGTTTCTCAAAATGCTGCTGGCCAGCAGGTTGGTGCTCTGACCTTTGTTCTGGTCATGGACAAAGCCAATGGTGTGGCGCCCCAGACGGTGCTTCACCACATCCTCAAGCCCCACAAAAGCCCCACCGCAGATGAAGAGGATATGGCTGGTGTTGATGGAGATGTTCTCCTGAAGGGGATGCTTGCGACCACCCCTAGGGGGCACGCTGGCCATGGTACCTTCCAGCACCTTGAGCAGGGCCTGCTGCACCCCTTCCCCAGACACATCCCGGGTGATGGAGCGGCTTTCACTCTTGCGGGAGATTTTATCAATTTCGTCAATGTAGATGATGCCCCGCTGAGCCTCTTCCACATTCATGTTGGATTTTTGCAGCAGGTTGAGGAGGATGTTTTCCACATCGTCCCCCACGTAGCCCGCTTCTGTGAGTGTGGTGGCATCAGCAACGGCGAAGGGCACATTGAGCACATTGGCCAGGCAGCGGGCCAACAGGGTTTTGCCACTGCCTGTGGGCCCCACCAGCAGAATGTTGGACTTTTCCAGCTGGGTGCCAGCAGACTGCTTCTGCCCACTGCCAACCCCACTCCAGGCTAGGCGCTTGTAGTGGTTGTACACCGCTACGGAAAGCACCTTCTTCGCCTCGTCCTGGCCAATGACATAGTCATCTAGATAGGCCTTGATCTCCTGGGGTTTGGGCACATCCACCAAGGTGAGGGGAGCTTTATTGTCTTGGGTGGAACCTAAATGGGATGGAAGGGCCGGGTTAAGGGCACTACGGCTGCCATCTAGGATGCCACCGAACTCCTCGTCCAGGATCTCGTTGCAGAGATCCACGCACTCGTCACAGATGTAGACCCCGGGCCCAGCGATAAGCCGTCGTGCCTTCTCCTGGGGCTTTCTGCAAAAAGAGCAGCGAAGTTGGGTGCCAAGGTTGACTGCCGCCATACTACATCACTGGCTCTTCATTTTGAAGATTACGCTCATTATCCTGATTTAGGAAGTGCTGAGCACCGCGTCAATCAACCCATAGTTGCAGCTCTCTTCAGCAGAGAGGAAATAGTCTCGATCCGTATCCTCGGCAATTTTAGCCAATGGTTGGCCAGTGTGAGCCGCCAGCAGGGTGTTGAGCCTCTCCTTGAGATAGAGAATCTCCTTGGCTTGAATCTCAATATCCACCGCTTGCCCTTGGGCACCACCAAGGGGTTGGTGGATCATGATGCGGGCACTGGGTAGGGCACGACGCTTGCCCTTGGCCCCGGCACTGAGCAAAAAGGCACCCATGCTGGCAGCCAGACCGTAGCAGGAGGTGGCCACATCGGGGGCCACCTGATTCATGGTGTCGTAGATGGCCAGCCCTGCCGTGACAGAACCACCAGGGGACTTGATATAGAGCTGGATCTCCTTTTCTGGATCCTCAGCTTCTAGGTAAAGCAGCTGGGCCACGATGGAATCTGCCACCTCATCGTCAATGGGGGTGCCCAAAAAGATGATTCGATCCCGGAGGAGCCGGGAGTAAATGTCAAAAACCCGCTCCCCACGACCGGACTGCTCCACCACGGTGGGTAAGGGGCTGGGGCTATTGACCACCAGGCCATGGGCCTGGCCAGTGGCCAGGGGGTGGCGATATAGGGACTGGATCATAGGGCTGGATCTGGTGCTGGATGGACCGATTCTGTTCCCTCATGCCCTGGATTAGGGGTACTGGTGCTGTCATGGCTCACCTTGAAGGTGTTGTGCTCCTCCAACCATGTGAGGGCCTTTTCCCGCAGAAGATCTGTCTTCACCATGGTGCGCAGCTTGCCCCGGTCAATTTTGCCCGTCTGGGATGAGTTGAGCAGCCTGAGCAGGCGCTGCTCCCGTTCCTGGAGCTCATCATCTGGAACCTGGAGATTCTCCGCCTTAGCCACCGTGTCCAGGGCCAGATTGCGGTGAAGACGTTCATGGGCCTTTTTCAAGCTGGCTTCCTCCAGCTGCTTCAGCACCGGACCACTGAGCTGGAGATCAGGATTCTGCCCACCTTCCCTAAGCTTATCTTTGTACTCTTCCATCACTGTGTTCACCTCCTTCTCCACCATGGACTGGGGCAGGTCCACTTCCAAATGGTCACAGAGCACCTGGAGCAGGGCATCGTGACGCCTCTGCTGGTTGCCCTCCTTCACCTGGGTTTCAATTTCCTGGCTGAGAGCATGGTGCAGTTCCCCCATGGTGGTGTGGCGACTCACCTTCTGGGCAAAGCCATCGTCCAACTCCGGCAGCTGCCGCTCCTTGAGGCCAGAGAGGGTGATGGCCACCTCTGGTTCCTCCCCTTCTGGCTCTTGCTGGTCTATTTCCTCCCCCTGGTTCTGGTCTACCTGGGGGCGGGGAAGCATCTTGGTCTCCCCCACACTCATGCCAAGGATCATGGGCACAATCATGGGCATGGCGGTCTGATCCTCCACCAGATCCACCTCTAGCTCCTGTGAGGCAAGCTCATCATCTGTTCCATTGCCCCCATCGTCTGCCCTGTTCTCAGGATGCTGGACAAACAACTTCACCACCGCCACATCACCAGCTTCTGCTGTGGTCTTTTCCAGTGGCACCAGGGTGCTGGCAGAACGGCGTTGTTGTTCTAGGGCCTGTTCCAACAGGCCATCCTGGGAGAGTTCTTCCACCTCCACTTCAAGATCCTGATAGCTCTTCAATGTGGCGGTGGGATGCACATCCGCCTCCATGGCCAAGGTTAGGCTCTCACTGGGCTTAAACCGCTGGGCTAGGGCTTCAAATTGGTCTTGAAGCTGGAGCTTCCCCACCACGGCCAGCTCCTTATCATTAAGCACCTCCTGCACGGTGTCCTCCAATAACTGCTCTAAGGCAACGGTCCACACCTGGCGGGTGCCCAATTGTTGGAGCAGGACGGTTTGGGGTATGCGCCCAGGACGAAAGCCCGGCAGCCGCACCGTACGGCATAGTTTGCGTAGGGCCTGGCTATAGCTGCGCTGACAACGCTCAGCGGGGACAACCACCTCCAGGGCCAAGCGGCTCTGGGGGCGGGGAGAGGTTTTGACCTGAAGGTCAGAGACCATGGCAACCAAGGGCACTGCTGTGGGGGAATGGGACGATCCTAGGCAACCAGGTGGGGGTGGTGACCCACCAGGGGCGTAGGCTGTTCCCATAGGAACTGATGTGGCTCTTGACCATCTGCCCTCCCACTGTTGCCGTACTGGGTGCCACAGGTGCTGTGGGTCGTGAGCTCATTCTGCTGCTGGAGCAGCGGGACTTCCCCCTGGCCAACTTGAAATTGCTGGCCTCTTCCCGTTCTGCTGGCACCAGGCTCCCCTTCCGTGGTGAGCAGTTGATGGTGGAGGAAGTCTCGGAAAGCACCCTGGCCGGAGTGGATCTGGTGTTGGCATCTGCAGGTGGGGCCATATCCCGTCAGTGGGCCCCCATCTTGGCTAACCATGGGGCCCTGCTTATTGATAATTCCAGTGCGTTCCGCATGGATCCCCAGGTGCCACTGGTGGTGCCTGAGGTGAATCTCGCAACCGCCAGCCGGCATCAGGGCATTATTGCCAACCCAAACTGCACCACCATTCTGCTGGTGTTGGCCCTGGCACCCCTGCAATGCTTAGCACCCCTACGCCGTGTGGTGGTCTCCACCTACCAGTCTGCCAGTGGGGCTGGGGCCCAGGCCATGGAGGAGCTGGAGACCACAAGCCGCCATGTGTTGGAGGGCCGACAACCCAAAAGCCGGGTGCTCCCCTATCCCCTTGCCTTTAACCTCTTCCTCCATAATTCCCCCCTTGGGGAGAACGGCTACTGTGAGGAGGAGCTGAAGATGCTCCGGGAGAGCCGCAAGATCCTTGGCCAGCCTCACCTGCGCCTTAGTGCCACCTGTGTGCGGGTTCCGGTGCTTCGGGCCCATGCGGAAGCTGTCAACGTGGAATTTGATAGTCCTGTCTCAGCGGAGGCTGCCCGCTGGGCCTTGGGGGAAGCACCTGGTGTGGCGTTGATTGAGGACTGGAGCAACAACCGCTTCCCCATGCCCAATGATGTGACCGGAGGTGATGCTGTGGCCGTGGGTCGCATCCGGCAAGATTTGAGCCATCCCCACGGCTTAGAGCTTTGGCTATGTGGCGATCAGATTCGCAAAGGGGCGGCCCTCAATGGGGTGCAAATTGCTGAGGCCGTGGTGGGCCATGGCTGGATGAAACCATCACCTGCTCCACCCAATCAAGATTTTCCTGTGCTGCAACCATGAACAGCCCCTCTCCAGCCCCACTCCCCTTCGGGCGCATTGTCACAGCCATGGTGACCCCCTTTAATGGGGAAGGGTCTGTGGATTTAGCCACCGCTGCCCGACTGGCTGACCACCTGGTAAACACAGGTAGCGATGGGGTACTGGTCTGTGGCACCACGGGTGAATCTCCTACCCTCAGCTGGCAAGAGCAGGACGAGCTGCTTAAGGAAGTGAAAGCCGCTGTGGGCCAACGGGCGGTGGTCTTGGCTGGCACGGGAAGCAACTGCACGGAGGAGGCGGTGGCAGCTAGCCGCCG
>RKSC01000165.1 GCA_007571085.1 Synechococcus sp. PNGco_S_binSS4 | reverse complement strand
CTCCAGGTTCCCAGGGATGGCGGCACCCCATCCATGGCCATCATTCCTTGCTGTCATCCCTGGGAACCTGGAGAGCAATGGTACCCAGGTTGCCTTTGCGGAAGTCATCTAGAACCCGCTGGGCCATGCGGGCAGTGCAGCCGCTGGTGTGCTCTTCAGCTGCGGCCTGTAGCCAGCCATGGGGTATCTGGGGGTCAGCTGTGATGCCATAGCGCTCAACCAGGAGCCTGGGGAGGGGCCGTACCACCTGAAGTGCCGTTGTGGTGGCGAGGAGGAGGAGGAGGGAGCAAGCTATCTTCTCATGGTCATAGGCGGCCTGGCCAAGGTCATCGCAGATGGCCAGTAGCAGTGCAGCCTGTTGATCCTGAAGGCGCGGCGGCAGAATACCGGGTGCATCCAGAAGATCCACCTGGCCACCCATCCGCACCCATTGCAGTGCACGGGTCACCCCAGCACGCCGCTCGCTGGCCACCGCACGGCGTCCCACCAGCCGATTGATGAGGGCGGATTTGCCCACATTGGGAAAACCCAGCAAGAGGGCACGGACGGCCCGGGGGCGGAGGCCCCGCTGCTGGCGCCGGGCATTGAGGGCTGCACCCGCATGCACAGCTGCCTTGAGCAGGGCTTTGCTACCCCCACCACGACGCCCGTCACACCAGATGGGCGTCTCCCCATGGTGCTGAAGCCACTGGTGCCAGCAGCTGCGGGCTTGGGGGGGAATCATATCCCGACGGTTCACCACCAGCACCCGGGGCTTGCTCCCCAGCCATTTTTCTAAGCAAGGGTGACGGCTGGCCAAAAGAATACGGGCATCGCAAACCTCTAAAACCAAGTCCACCCGGTCCAGTTGATGGCGCAACTGCCTTTCTGCCCGGGCAATGTGGCCGGGATACCACTGGATAACCGGAGATTTCATGCTGGTGGTGAATACACCAGGTGGGGCAATGGTCTAAGGGCAACTGCCCATTAGGCTGTGCCGCAGAAGGTGACTTTGGGAAACTTGAGCTTGACATCCTCAAGGCCCTTCCCTTTGCCCTCTTCTTGCCAGTAGTTGATCACTTCTGTGGCTTGGTTAAGGATCTCCACCCGCTCATTGTCGGTGATCCATTTTTTATTTTCTAACTCAGACTTGAGAGTTTCCCAAGCATCATCTCTTGGCCAGAAGTAGTAGCTGGTGAGAGGGCTGGGGCCACCACCAACAATTTGATCCACAGCCAAGGCCACATTGTCTGGCAGCCAGAGAATTTTCAGGAGAAAGCGCCCCTCATCAGGACGTGGTGTGTGACCAAAAGTGGCAACAGAGGGTTCCGGGCCATCCTCAATGGGAGGCGGGTTTGAGCCAGGGACTTTGGACTCTTTGACGGTATCAGGAGAGGGTGTGGTGGTGGTTTCGCTCAAGGTGGAAAGCACGGTTCATTGATGGCATTAGCCTAGCAGAGCTCCGGTTGCCCGTCTTGGCTACCCCCAATGCTTTGCTGCTCTTCGATATCGACGGAGTGATCCGGGATGTGGGGCGCAGCTATCGTCTTGCTCTCTCAGAAACCGTAGCCCATTTTAGTGGCTGGCAACCAACTCCTGAGACCATTGATGCCCTCAAGGCAGAAGGCTGTTGGAACAATGACTGGGATGCCAGCCTGGAGCTACTGCGGCGGCGCCAATTTCAGCAGCCAGACCTACAACTGCCCCCAAGGGCTGCTGTGGTTGATGTGTTCTCCGGGTTGTACTTTGGCCGTGACGAGAACGGTGCTGTAAGCCAAGAGCCCAGCCAGTGGAATGGTTTTATTGGCCAGGAACGCCTGTTGGTGGATTCAGCCTTCTTTGCTGCCCTCAGCCGGGCTCATATCCACTGGGGATTTGTCAGCGGGGCTGAACCCCCTAGCGCTCGATATGTGTTGGAGCAGCGGCTGGGCCTAGGGAATCCACCACTGGTGGCCATGGGAGACGCCCCGGATAAGCCAGATCCCACGGGCCTTCTCAGGTTGGCTGAGGACCTGGCTGGCACGGCAGGGGTTCCCCTATCCCATCTGCCCATGGCATATGTGGGGGACACGGTTGCGGATGTGCTCACGGTGGTTCATGCTCGCCAGCAACAGCCCCATCTGCGCTGCAAGGCTTGGGCTGTGCCCCCTCCCCACGTGAGCGCCGCTGGTGCAGCACTGTGCACCGCCTACCAGCAGCAGTTGCTGGCCGCCGGAGCTGATGTGATCATTCCCGCCACCGCTGAGCTGGGTCCAGAGCGGGTTCTTCAGCTGTTGACAGGGGAGCTGTAGTTTCCTGGGCAATACCTTGGCCAGATGGATCTACATTTTGACACATTGTATTAACTCCCTTCCATTCTTCCATTAATTGCATTCTTCCATTGTATATAGGCAGGGGGATGGCTTCCTTCTTTTCCATACTCTTTTCTATGCTCTTTTCCATATTTTCTTCTATGGTTTTCCTGGATCATTTTGCCAACATATTTTGCCAACATAACATATGGTTCAGTGGTTTCACCGTGAACCTGGTGACCGTAAAAAACTCCACCCTAGGTTAACCATGGGTTGTGAGGAGGTTGGGCAGCAACCAGGACCAGACAGCTCAGCAGTAGGAAGCCAGGCTATCCCTGGTGGTAACACCGGTCTGGGGATTGACCCCATCAGCTGCCCTGCAGAGTTGGCGGGCCGCGTCCAGGTCAAGCAAGGCCTCACTGAAGTCTGCGCCTGCAATCTGGGCTCCTTGCCAGCGGACACCGGTGGCGATGATTTCACGCAGATCAGCACTGCGCAGGTCGGTGTTGCGGAAATCCGCACCATCCATGAGCACATTGCTCAGATTTGCCCCCACAAAGCGAGCACCTTGAAATATCCCCTTGCTAAGGATGGCGCCATGGAGATTGCTGCCACTGAAATCAGCACCCTGGGCATGGGCACCGGCAAAAGAGGTGTTCTCCAGATCTTGACCATGGAAATTCTCCCGGTCATGGGTGGTGAGGGTGTAGTCCACCCGCTCTTGAAAAAGGGCCCGCTGCTCCAGGGCAACAGCCCTAACCCCATCTCCACCGGCGGGCAAAGCCAGACCTGCGATCAGAATCAGAATTAGCAACAGGCTGGCCCAACCGCCCTTAATGGTGAGGCTAGTAATCATCCCTGGCTCAGCTCCCCCTTCATAGTCTTTCCCAAAATACTCTCAAACCCCAGCAAACCACATCCCCCAAGGGATGAATAAAAATGGAAGCAGCCATAACCTGGTAAGAGCGGCGCAAATCAAGAGGAGCAGAAATCACAACCAAACAGGGCACACCTTTTACCACCACTGGCATGGGGCCCCATCAGAGGGGCAGGTCACTGGGCCCGGTGGGGTACCTACCTGGTCAATGGTCACCACGGCCACCTGGTGCTTTGTAGGAGGTGTACTGCTGTTATTGCCACCCCACCTTGAGTAATGACCAGTCCTGTGCCATGTCCAGGGGCGCCCATGGCAGGTTAAAGACATGGGGCAGCACCAGGTAACTTTCAGCTGTAGCAGCTGGAACCATGGGAGTGGCAGCACGCCCCCTGTTGGATTCGAACCAACGACCGACTGCTTAGAAGGCAGCTGCTCTATCCAGCTGAGCTAAGGGAGCCCGCCAGCAGGCTAGAGCCTTTTGCTATGGTCCGCAGGACTTTGTGTTGAGTTTTCTGTGTTACGTCTCGAGGGGATCTCGAAGATGTACAGCACCGGTGAGGTGCTCAAGGATGTGAGCTGGGAGATCAAATCCGGTGGGCGCATTGGCCTGGTGGGGGCCAACGGGGCCGGCAAGTCCACCCAGCTGCGTATGATTGCGGGCCTAGAGGAACCCACCACAGGGCAGGTGGTTTGCCCAGCCAATCTGGTGGTTGCCTATCTGCAGCAGGAGCTGGATCTAGATCCCCAGCGTAGTGTCCGCCAGGAATTGTTTCGGGCGTTCCATGAAGCCAGTGAGGTGTTGGAACGGCAGCTGGCCGTGGAGCAGGCCATGGCCACCGCCACAGGGGGGACTCTCCATGACCTGATCCAGGAGCTGGGTGCCCTGCAAGAGAGGTTTGAAGCCCTTGAGGGCTACAGCCTGGAGAGCCGAATTGAGCGCATCTTACCCACCATGGGTTTCACCATGACAGACCTGGAGCGGCCGGTGGGCCACTTCTCTGGTGGCTGGCAGATGCGCATTGGCCTGACTCGCATCCTGTTGCAGGAGCCAGATTTACTGCTGCTGGATGAACCCACCAACCATCTGGACCTGGACACCATCACATGGCTAGAGACCCATCTCCAGACCTTGACCATTCCCATGGTGGTGGTGAGCCACGACCGACAATTTTTGGATAACATATGCAATCACATTGTTGAAATTGAGCGGGGTAGGGCCCGAACCTACCTGGGCAACTACAGCGACTTTGTGACCCAGAAACAGCTGGAGCGTGAGGCCCAACAGGGGGCATTTGAACGGCAGCAAAAGGAACTAGCGGTACAACAAGCCTTTGTGGAACGTTTTCGGGCCAGTGCTACCCGGAGTAGTCAGGCCAAAAGTCGAGAGCGGGCCATGGCCAAGGTGGAGCGGTTGGAGGCCACTGCCAATCCACTGGAGGCTCCTCGGTTTTGCTTCCCTCCAGCACCCCGCTCCGGCCAGCAGGTGGCCCTCATTGAGGATCTCACCCACACCTATGGGGATCAGATATTGTTTCTCGGTGCCCACCTCCAGGTGGAGCGGGGCCAGCGCATTGCCCTTGTGGGACCCAATGGTGCTGGCAAATCCACCCTGTTGCGACTGCTCATGGGCCAGGAGCAACCCACGGAGGGCAATGCCAGCCTTGGAATCCATCAGGTGATACCTGGCTACTTTGCCCAGAATCAGGCAGAAGCCCTGAATCCCCACATCACCGTGCTGGAGACCATGATCCAGATGGTGCCGGATTGGACACAGACCCAGGTGCGCACACTCCTGGGCCGCTTCTGCTTCACAGAGGACACAGTGTTTAAACAGGTGGCACAGCTCAGCGGTGGGGAAAAGGCACGCCTTGCCATGGCCAAGTTGCTGCTCACCCCCTGCAATTTACTGTTGCTGGATGAGCCCACCAATCACCTGGATCTTCCCGCCAAAGCCATGGTGGAGGAAGCACTCCAGAACTATAAAGGAGCTGCGGTGATCATTTCCCACGACCGCTATTTTATCCGCCGGACCGCCAACCGCATCGTGGAGTTGCGAGATGGGGAGCTGGTGCTCTATCAGGGGGATTACGCTTACTACTGTCAGAAAAAAGCAGAGGAGCAGGCGGCAGCAGAAGCAGCAGCTCAGGCTCGCGCTGCCCAGAAAAAAGCAGCGGCTAAGCGTGCCAAAGCAGTAGCCAGAGCCACAGCCCGTAAAGCCTCCCGCAAGGCGAAAGCATCAGGCTGTTGAGCGTGTAATCTTTTAGGCTTCTTCCCTTACTAGTTAGGCAACATCTGACATGGCCCATGGCCGGTGTGCAACCGCTGGAGACCTAGAAGGGGAAATTATGGCTTCTTACTGTGCTAGTATTACTACTTACTGTGGTGGCTTACTGGGCTGGACTGGGCTGTGCCGGGGAAGCCATCTCCAACTGGCTAGGCGCTTCAACTGTAGTCACCCAACCACCATCCAGTTGCCATAGGGGAGAATCAGCCATTGCCTACTGCGAAGCTTATGGGTAACATCACTAACACCGTTGAGCAGCCCGCCCAAGACGAGGCTGCTAGGAAATTGACAGTGACAGCAATCAGAATGACAGCAATCAGAAGGCTCAAACCTTGGCCTACCCTGGCCCTAGGGACAGCACTGTGACACCCCAGCTGAGTCTTACTGCCTTGGGTGATATGACAGCCCAAAAACCCCAAGACCCCTGGCCACAAACTCCTGCACCTGCAGCAGTTGAACCATCTTCAACAGGCCATTGGCGGGCAACAGAAGAGCCGGTTGCGGTGTCACAGAACCAACTCCCCCCTGTTGATCAGCCCACGGTTAGCACCGTTGGATTGGCTGACCAGCCACCTAAAGATCAGCCAGCTGGATACAAGGTCTCTGGACAGCTGACGGAGAGCCAGAAGAGCCAAATCGTGGAGCTTTATTGCGCTGGCCATAGCAGCACCGCATTGGGTAAGCGCTTTGGTTGCAGCGATAGGACTGTCATGCGCCTGGTGCGTAACCAAATGAGCCCCGCTGATTTCCAAGCCCTCAAGAAAAAAAACCGCAAACGCCCTCCACAACCGGCTCCTCCAGCACCA
>RKSC01000141.1 GCA_007571085.1 Synechococcus sp. PNGco_S_binSS4 | reverse complement strand
TTCCCTGTTCTCAGCAGAGTTCTCAGCTGAGGGGGCCTCTTCTGCCTCCATGGCCATTGTGTTGTCTCTTCGTGAGCCCAGCAATTCCAAGCGATCCACTCGGATCACTGGTTTGGAGCGATCTTCACCGGTGCTGCGGTCCTTCCAGTGGTCCATTTTCAAGGAACCAATGACCCCGAGAAGGGCTCCCTTTTTCACGTAGTCTGCGGCAATCTGGGCTTGGCGGCCCCAGATCTCAAGATTGAACCAGTCCGGTTCCTCATCTTTGCTGCGGCGGTTCACAGCTAGGCTGAGGTTGGCCACCACTGTTCCGGATTCAAAGTAGCGGACTTCAGGGTCGCGGCCAGCTCGGCCGACCAGGGTGACGGAGTTGACACTCATGATGGGTGATGCCTGGGTAGGAGTTGAAGTATGGAGCAGCCATTGGCTGAGCTGCCATCTAAGGGTTCCCCCAAAGCTGCCTGTGCACAGCCTCCCCATGGACTTTATGCTGTAGAGATCACAGATCCTTGCACCGGTCTAATGACAGGGCTCCGTGAGGCCTTGGATCTGCACAAACCACTCTCTTCCTCGATGTTCCGTCCCTTCAACCTCGCTCGCAATATTGGAATTGACTTGGGCACTGCTAATACCCTGATCTACGTTTCCGGGAAAGGTACGGTCCTCTCGGAGCCTTCTGTTGTTGCCATTGACCTGAACACGGGCAGCCTCATGGCTGCTGGCAGAGAGGCACAAAAAATGTTGGGACGTACCCCTGGCAACATCCGCACCATTCGCCCCCTAAGGGATGGGGTCATCGCCGATTTTGATGCCACAGAGATGATGATTAGATTTTTTATTCAGAAGTGCAATGAAGGCCGCAAGGCTATGGCGCCACGGCTTGTGGTGGGAATTCCCAGTGGGGTGACGGGGGTGGAGCGCCGGGCCTTGCGTGATGCGGCTCTTGCCGGTGCCCGGGAGGTTTATCTCATTGACGAACCCATGGCAGCAGCCATTGGCTCCGGTTTGCCCGTGGTTGATCCTGTTGGCACAATGATTGTAGATATTGGCGGTGGCACCACGGAAGTTGCTGTCATTAGCCTGCGGGGCATTGCTCTCTGCGAGTCCTTGCGGGTGGCGGGGGACGAGTTCAATGACACCATTCTCAGACATATAAAGAAGGCCCACAACCTGGTGGTGGGAGAGCGCACAGCGGAGCAGATCAAAATCCGTATGGCTTCAGCCTTCCCTGATGAAGACCATGATGCCATGACCATGGAGGTACGGGGCCTTCACCTGCCTTCGGGCCTTCCCCGCACCGTCACCATTTCCTCTGCTGAAACCAGGGAAGCCCTGGCAGAGCCCTTGAACATCATCGTGGATCTGGTGAAAAAAACTTTGGAGCGCACCCCCCCTGAACTGGCGGCAGACATTGCTGATCGGGGCATCATGCTGGCTGGCGGCGGTGCCTTGCTGAAGGGCATTAGTGATCTGATTGCCCATCAAACCGGTATTCCCACCCACGTGGCGGAGAATCCGCTGGAGTGTGTGGTGTTGGGCTGCGCCCGGGTCCTGGAGGACTATGGGCGGTTGGGCAGGGTTCTGGCACCCAATGACCAGCTAAGGAACTCTCTCGGCTGAGGACACTCCGGAACCAAGGCTCATGGCTGGCCTGCGGAAAGACTTTCGCCATGGTTCAAGGCAGGCCCAGCGGCGACGGGTGCGACTGCTGTGGTTCAGCCTCATTGGCCTGGTTTTGGCCAGTCTTCTGCGCCAGACCATTGGCGGGTTTTTAGCAGAAACCTATGGCATTCTCAGTCGCCCCTTCTGGCCAGGACCAGCCCAGTTCCAGTGGGTGCGGGAAGCAGAAGAGCTGGCAGATGTGGAGCGGCTCATCTTTCTGGAACGGGAAAATCAGCGTCTCAAGGAACTGGTGGGCCTACCCACCACCTACCAGGACAACACCTTGAAGGCACCGGTGATTGCCCGTAGCCCGGCAGTGTGGTGGCAGCAGCTCACCTTGGGGCGTGGCAGCCGCCATGGCATTCGTCTGGGCCATGCGGTGGTGGCACCAGGTGGTTTGATTGGGCGCATCACAGCTGTCACCGCCAATACGGCCCAAGTGACCTTAATCACCGACCCCACCAGTCGCATTGGGGTTTTTGTGGTCCGCACCAATCACCATGGCCTGCTCAGTGGCCTGGGCACCAACCGACCGGTGCTGCGCTTCGTAACGGAAAACCCCCGTACCATTCCAGGGGATGTGGTGGTCACCTCAGCAGCCAGCACCCTGGTGCCCTCAGGAATTCCCGTGGGTGTGGTGCAGAATGTTGATGGCAACCGGGCCCCTGCTCCTGAAGCTGTGCTGCAGCCCAGCGCCCCCATAGATTCTATTGAGTGGGCTGAAGTGTTGCTTCAAGATACTCCTGAAATGGCCCCATGAAGCCTGCCAAGGTTTGGCCCCAATCCCTTCTCCTCGTTGGTGGGATAACTGGTCTTGCAGCCCTGATGCTATCCCTGCTGTCCCCTAGCTGGCTCAGGTTGGGTGGAATCAGTCCCAACTGGCTGGTGCTGTGGTTGCTCCCCTGGAGCCTATCCCAAGGCAGCCATGCTGGTCTCATGGGTGCCGTCTTCCTAGGATTTTCTTTGGAAACCCTCACCATTGGTGCGGCCACACCCCTCTACGGCTTGGGCCTGCTGGCCTGGCTCTGGGGGCGTCTGAGGCGGTACTACCACCTGAATCACCCTAACCCCCTCACCATGGCTACCCAGGCCATCCTTGGTTCCCTGGCCGTTGATCTCACCTTGATGGTGCAATTGCACCTCATGGCTGATCTCTGTTCTCCTCAGATGCAGTTTGGTCCTGGTAGCCTTTGCAGCCATGGGGCTCCCGTAGGCTGGTCTGGTGGTGAGATTGCCGCTGCGGGCTTATATGGAACCATGGCTGCTGCGGTGGTCACCGGTCTTTTGGCTCCATTGGTGAGCACCGTGCTGCTGCGACTTTGGTACCGTTTAGATGGGAGTCACCATGACTAAGCTTCCCTCCCCTAGCCCTCACCCTTGGCTGCAACAGCTGCGCTGCGGGGTCTGTGGCCTGCTGCTGCCTCTGGTTGTGGTGCTGCAGGGCTGTGGTGCCCGTCCCCCCCAGCAGCAGCTAGAGTTCTGGACCCTTCAGCTGTCTCCCAAGTTTGATGCCTACCTGAACGGCCTGGTGGAGCAGTGGGAAGCCCAAAACCCTGGGGTGGATGTTCGTTGGACTGATATCCCCTGGGGAGCGGTGGAGCAGAAGCTGCTGGCTGCTGTGTTTGCCCGCACCGCACCGGATCTGGTCAACTTGAACCCCAGCTTTGCGGTCAATCTTGCCAGCCGTAATGGTCTGCTGGATTTGGATGATTATGTGAGTTCGGCTGAGCGTGAACGGTACCTTGAGGGGGCTTGGCAGGCCAGCACCGGACCCATGGGAACCTTTGGGATTCCCTGGTATCTCACCAGCCGCATCACCCTGGCCAATAAGGAGTTGCTGAGGGCAGCAGGCTATGGCCAGCCACCGGAGCGGTGGGAAGAGCTACCGGCCTTTGCGGAGGCCGTCAAGGAAGCCACCGGCCGCCATGCCCTCTTTATCTCCGTTGTACCCGATGACTCCGCGGAAATCTTGGAGTCCTTTGTGCAAATGGGGGTCCAGCTGGTGGATGAGCAGAAGGGGGCAGCATTTAACACTCCCGCCGGGCGGCGGGCCTTTGCCTTTTGGACAGACCTTTACCAACGGGGCCTACTGCCCCGGGAGGTGGTGAGTCAAGGGCATCGCCGCGCCATTGAGCTCTATCAATCCGGTGACCTGGCCCTCCTATCCACCAGTGCCGCAGCGCTCAATTCCATTCGCACCAACGCCCCGACTGTGGCAGCCCTCACCCATGTGGCTCCATCCTTGACCGGACCAGATGGTGTCACCAATGTGGCTGTAATGAACCTGGTGGTGCCTGAGCAGTCCAAACAACCAGAGGAGGCGGTGGACTTTGCCCTCTTTGTGACCAATGCCGCCAACCAATATGCCTTTGCCAAGGCTTCTGGCACCCTCCCATCTGTGGAGGAGGCCATGGGGGCCCTCAAACAGGATGTGGACCAGGCCCAGGAGAAGCTGAATCCAGAAGATGAAGTCGCCGTGCAGGAGTTGGCAGCCCAACAGGTGAGTCTCAGTGCCTTGGAAGGGGCCCGGGTGTTGGTGCCTGCAGATCCGGAAATCAAGCAGCTGCAAGCGGTGATCTACCGCCATCTGCAGCGGGCCATGCTGGGCCAAGTCTCCCCTGAAGAGGCAGTGGAGGCTGCTGCTGCTGAGTGGAATCACCATCTCCAGAAGCGGCATGGGCAAAACCAGCCAATCCCTTAGAAGCTGGAAACCAAGCCCCAGCCCAATGCTCCCCGTGCCCTTTCTCTTCCCAAGACTTTCTCTTCCCAAGACTTAGGTCTTGATTTTGGGTCTTGATTTTGGGTCTTGATTTTGCCTTTCCCCGTTTTATCCTGCCACCATCTGTGGATAGACGCTTGTAAGCTTTGTGAAGAACGGTCATTCTCTCCTTGATGGAGCCCCAGCCCCACACGTCTGCGATGTCTACCTGGGTGAAAGGGTCAGGGCCACAGGAAGAAACCTCTGATCAGCCACCTGCAATGCAGCACGCTCCCGCTTCAGAGGACAGCCCCTCTCCTGAGGTGGACCATCCCCATGGGGAGACCAACTCTTGCAAACGTCTGCTGGTGGTGGACGATGAACCCGCTGTGCGGCGCATTCTTGAGACCCGTTTGCGCATGGCGGGTTATCAGGTGAGCCTGGCTGCAGATGGGGAAGAAGCCCTTAGCCTGTTTCGTCGGGAAAAGCCAGATCTTGTGATCTTGGATGTGATGCTGCCCAAGCTGGATGGTTTTGCTGTCTGCCGACAGCTGCGGGCGGAATCCACCGTGCCCATTATTATCATCTCAGCCTTGGACACCACCAGTGAGAAGGTGTCTGGTTTAGATCTGGGGGCAGATGACTACCTGCCCAAACCATTTGCACCCAAGGAATTGGAGATGCGCATTGCCGTGATTCTCCGCCGTCAAGAGGTGAGTGCTGCGCCAAGACCTGTTGATTCAAGGGATGGTCATCACCAGTCGGGCATCATCCGAGCCGGGCATTTGGTAATCGATACGGATCGCCGTCAGGTAACTTGCAATGGGGAGCGCTTGGGACTCACCTATACGGAATTCAGCTTGCTGGAGCTACTGTTTAGGGAGCCAGGTGCGGTGGTGTCTCGCGCCACCATTCTGGAGGAGCTCTGGGGCTACCCTCCCCGCCAGGCCACCAACTTGCGGGTGGTGGATGTGTATGTGGCGCGACTGCGGAGCAAGCTGGAACCAGATCCCCGCAATCCGGAGCTAATTCTCACCGTGCGAGGCACCGGTTATGTTTCCCAAGGGGTGACCACCATGTCCCCCATGGGCAATTGAGGGGAAACGGACAGCAAGATGGTCAAGAGTGATCTGATGGTCAACCTTGTCTGAGCTACGTGCCACGCGCCTGCAAAAAGCGGAAACCCTGCGCCGTTTAGGTCAGGAGCCCTATGCTCTGCGTTTTGCTCCTAGTCACCGGCTTGAGGACCTGCAACAGGACCATGGGGACTTGCCCAAGGGCCAGGAGCGGGATCTTTATGTGCAGGTGGCGGGCCGTGTGATGGCCCGGCGGGTGCTGGGCAAGCTGGCCTTCTTCCGGTTGCAGGATGAGACAGGCACAATCCAACTCTTCCTTGAAAAAGCCACCATGGCCGCAGCCATGGGGGACCCGGAGGCTTTTGCCCGTCTCACGGATCTGGTGGATAGCGGAGATCTGCTGGGGGTGTGGGGCACACTGCGGCGCACAGACCGTGGTGAGCTTTCCGTAAAGGTGCAGAGATGGCAGCTGCTGAGCAAGGCCCTACTCCCCCTCCCGGACAAGTGGCATGGCCTCACGGATGTGGAAAAGCGTTATCGGCAGCGCTACCTGGATTTGATTGTTACACCCCAAACCAGAAAGACCTTTCGGCGCCGTGCCCAGCTTGTGAGCGCCATGCGCCGCTACCTGGATGAGAAAGACTTTCTAGAAATTGAGACACCCATGCTGCAGGCCCATGCAGGTGGTGCCGATGCCCGTCCTTTTCAGACCTATCACAACAGCCTGGATCTGCCCCTCTACCTGCGCATTGCCACTGAACTACACCTGAAACGCCTCATTGTGGGGGGCTTTGAGCGCATCTATGAGCTGGGGCGCATTTTCCGCAATGAGGGCATCAGCGCCCGGCACAATCCGGAGTTCACGTCGGTGGAGATTTATCAAGCCTATAGGGACTACCGGGACATGTTGGCCCTAACGGAAGATCTGATCAGCACTGTCACCCGCCAGATTTGTGGCTCAACTACCGTGGAATACCAGGGCCAGGTCATTGACTTCACCCCCCCTTGGCGTCAAACCACCATGCATGAACTGGTGCATGGGGCAACGGGTTTGGACTTTTCCCGTTTCCACACCGTCCCGGAAGCTGGTGCAGCCATGGCCTCTGCTGGTCTCCAGGTTCCCCCCATGGCTGACAGCCTCGGTCGTCTCCTAAATGAAGCCTTTGAACAGCGGGTAGAGCCCCATCTGATACAACCCACCTTTGTGCTGGACTACCCGGTGGAGATTTCTCCCCTGGCCCGGCCCCATCGGAGTCAGCCAGGTTTGGTGGAGCGTTTTGAGCTGTTTATAGCTGGCCGAGAGACTGCCAACTGCTTCAGTGAGCTGACTGATCCCCTAGAGCAGCGCCGCCGTTTGGAGGCTCAACAGGCCCGCCGGGCCGCGGGTGATCTGGAAGCCCAAGGTGTGGATGAAGACTTTCTCACAGCCCTGGAATACGGCATGCCTCCCACCGGTGGCCTGGGCATTGGCATTGACCGCCTGGTGATGGTGCTAACCGACTCTCCCAGCATCCGGGATGTGATTGCCTTTCCCCTGCTGCGCCCCAACCCTGACGAGGGCTGAGCATTGCAAGATGCTGAAGTCTGGTCTCTTGGCAAGCGATAATCTAGGCATGGGCACAGTGTCCTTCTTGAGCAAGCTGGAGGCTTCCACCATGAGCGGTGAACGGGTTGGTTTTCGTTTCAAGCACGCCGATGCGGTGATTAAGCGCAATCCCCAGGGGCGATCTCGGCGGGGTTGGGTGATGGAGCCCGTTGAGCAAACCACCAGCCGTGGCACCAAGATGCCTGCCTACAAGATTCGCTGGCGCGACAGTGAACGACCTGAGATTGTGCTGCAGCACATGCTCATTGCTGACCCTGATGACACCCCACCCCCAGAAGGGGTCAGTCTTGACCCCCAAGCCCCAACCCGCTGAACTTCAGGCCGTAGTACTTCAGGACTTCCTCTAGTACTTCAAGCTGTAGTACTTCAAGATTGAGGGCTTTGGTACCGCAGGTCTTCCAGTTCCTGCTCCACAACAAAGGCGGACCAGGCCCGCTCTAGGGCAAGGGGAACTTCAAGGGGGCGCCAGCTGCGTCTGCCCCCGGTGGCCCTGTTGTGGTGGTCAGGGTTGCCAATGGTCTGGAGACGCTCCCACATGATTTGCCCCTGTTTGCGGCACCGTTGTTCGTAGTGGGCACATTGGTCAGCCAGGGCCTTACGGTTTGCTGCTCTTGCCTGTTCCTGGCGCCGGTGCCAGAGCCCAATGGTTTGCCCCTGGGCCAGGAGGGCTTGGCGCAACTGGTGGGACTCCTTCAGCAACTCTGCTCTGCGAGCCTGGGCCGTGGCCTGGGCGTTGTTGTACTCATGGTTCTCCAGGAGGATCTGTTGGTCAGGACGATCCGCAAGCCATTGATCCAGCTTGGCTTCCAGGTTGCGCTCCAAGTTCTCTAGCCAGCTGTGTTCCATTGCTCACCCATCTGGGGAAACGTTCTCCTGGGGCGCCCGGGTGATGAGAGGGGCTTCAATCTCCTCCATCAGGGGCAGTAAAGCGCCATCCCGGGAGCGTAGGATCAACTGGGTGAGCCGGGCAAGACCCCCCTCCCCCAGATCCTGCTCACCTACCCGGTCAAAGGCCTGCCGGTAAAGGTCTGCCAACTGGGCACTGAGCTCTTCTCGTAAACGACGCACAGCAGCCCGTTGCTCTTCTCGTCCCATGGTCTTTAGAGATTGGCACACAGATGGGGAGCCTGCTCCATTAGGTACAGGCTAAAGCGATCCTGATGATCACACCACCGTCTGAGTTGCCCCCAGCCAGCCTTCTGACTCAAGGAGAGAAAGGCTTCAGGACTCCACTTGTGGCTGTGCTCAGTAATGAGCCGCTCACCTGGGGCAAAGCAGATGGTTTCCCCAAGAGCTGTGATCCTTACCACCTGCTCCACCCGGCTCACCAGGGCCATTTCAATGCGCTGCTCCAGGGCATCCCAATGGGCTTGGTAAGCAAAACCTGCCGGTGCAAAATCAGCCCCCAGGTCCCGGTTGAGACGAACCAGGAGATTGCGGGCAAAGCGGGCTGAGATCCCTGCTGCATCGTCATAGGCAGCCTCCAAGGCAGCAACACCGTGGGGCTGCTGCTGGGGTTGATCAATGCCAATGAGCAGTCGGCTGCCTGGACCCAAAAGGTGGGCCATATGCCGTAGCAAAGCCAAGGCCCCAGGGCGGGAGCAATTGCCCAGGGAGCTGCCCGGGAAAAAGCCCAGCCGTGGTCCCTGCAGGAGGGGATGATCCGGTAGAGTGGTCAGCTGATGGTAGTCACAGCAGATGGCCACCATGGGCACATGGGGATGGATGGCCTGAAGCCGTGTGCAGGCTCGGTGCACATGGGTTGCACTGATGTCTAGGGCCACATAGGCAGCTGGCTGCAGTGCCTTGAGCAATGGGGCCACCTTGCGGGCACTGCCAGCCCCAAATTCCACCACCCTCCAAGGCACACCGGGGTTGGGCTGAATGCAACAGTCGCGAATTTGCTCCCTATGGTGTTGCAACAGGTGCTGTTCCAGGCGGGTGAGGTGGTATTCCGGCTGTTGGCCAATGGCTTCAAAGAGGCGGGAGCCTTCCTGGTCGTAGAGCAGCCATGGGGGCAGTTGCCGGGGCCTTCTGGCTAGCCCTTGGCCCACGGCGGTGCACACATCCCCCAGGCTGGGGTGTAGGTTAATCAGCTCTGGGCTCCTCAGCAGTTCAGGGCTCATCAATGGGCCTCTTCATCACGGGCCAAACGCAAACCAGAGGCCATCCAACGGCTGTGGGGAGGGAAGAAATTGCGATAGGTGGGCCGGTGATGGCCCAAAGGTGTGAGAAAACTTCCACCCCGCAATACAAACTGTGAGCTCATGAACTTGCCATTATATTCCCCCACCGCCCCTGGTGTCGCTTGAAAACCCGGATAGGGACGGTAGGGGCTGCCAGTCCACTCCCAAAGATCCCCAAAAACCTGCTGGGGAGCTGCTGATCCTGACAGCACTGCGGCTGCAGAGGGTTTGAGCTGTTGGCGATCTAACCACTGGCCAGTGTGGCATGGTGCCCCATAGGCCATGGTTTCCCATTCCGCCTCCAAAGGCAAGCGGGCACCAGCCCAGCGGCCATAGGCATCCGCCTCAAACCAGGAGAGGTGCCGTACGGGTCCATGGGGCTTCAGGGGACAACGGCCCTCCAGGGTGAACTCCCACCCCCAATCTTCACCATCTCGCCGCCAATAGCGGGGTGCGGTGATCTGGTGCCCACAGCGCCAATGCCAGCCTTCATCCATCCAAAACCGGCTGTCCTGGTAGCCCCCATCAGCCATGAAGGCGGCGTACTCCCCGTTGGTAATCAGGCGATCTGCCATGGCAAAGGGTTGCAGCCAGACCTGGTGAGCCGGTGCCTCATTGTCAAAGTGAAACCCATGGCCCCGGTGGCCCAGTTCCACCAGTCCGCCTGGGTGGTGCCACCAGCCCAAGGGAGCCAGAAGAGGAGGGTCCCCAGTCTGGACCTGGTGCCCACCAACCACAGGGGCATAGGCAGGCTCCAGGGGATTGCGGGACAGGCCATCCAGCAAGTCCATGAGCAACAACTCCTGATGCTGCTGCTCGTGATTAAGGCCCAGCTCCACCAGCCCTAGCACTTGCTGGGCCTCTGAAGAAGTTTCTGATTCCATTTGCTCCAGAAGCCGCTCCATGGAGCCATTCACCCGTTGGCGCCAGGCCAAAATCTCACCAATGGCCGGACGGCTCAGCAGACCCCGCCCAGAGCGGGGATGGGGAGATCCAATGGTGCGGTAATAGCTGTTGAATAGGGGATACCACCCTGCTGGAGCGGCCTGGTGCCCACTATCAGCCTGCAGAAGGAATTGCTCAAAAAACCAGGTGGTGTGCGCCAGGTGCCATTTGGCCGGGCTGGCATCAGCCATTCCCTGAACCATAAGATCCTCTGGCTCCAGGCCACAAATGAGATCTTCGCTGCCTTGCCGTGTGGAACGGAACCGTTGCCTGAGGCTGATGGCCTCTTGGCAGCTCCTGGCCATTGGGCCCTCTCCTGCTGCCTGCAAGCCTAAAGGGATCAGCTCCGGTAGGGACCTGGGCACATCCATGACAGTGGGTTAGGTACCATCAGAGCCACAACGTTGGCAGTAGAACCATGGTGGGCATTACCGGCGGTTTCGTGGAAGCCATCGGCAATACCCCACTGATTCGTCTGCGGCGCCTTAGCGAGGCAACAGGTTGCCAGATCTTGGGCAAAGCGGAGTTTATGAATCCGGGTGGCTCCGTGAAGGACCGGGCTGCCCTGGGCATTGTGGAGCAGGCTGAGGCCGCTGGTGCTTTAACGGCGGGGGGAACTGTTGTAGAGGGAACAGCCGGCAATACGGGCATTGGCCTAGCCCATATTTGCAATGCCAAGGGCTACCGAACCCTAATTGTGATTCCAGAAACCCAGTCCCAGGAAAAAATCAGCCTGCTGCGCACCTTGGGGGCTGAAGTGCGCACAGTTCCTGCGGTGCCCTACCGGGATCCCAACAACTACGTCAGGTTCTCTGGTCGTTTAGCCCAAGAGCTGCCAGGGGCCATCTGGGCCAATCAGTTTGACAACACAGCCAATCGCCATGCCCACTACACCACCACCGGGCCGGAGATCTGGAGACAAACCGCTGGCCATGTGCATGCCTGGGTTGCTGCCACCGGCACAGGGGGAACCTATGCCGGCGTGGCCCGCTATTTAAAGGAGCAGAACCCTGGAGTGCGCTGCGTGCTGGCC
This sequence comes from Synechococcus sp. PNGco_S_binSS4, assembly GCA_007571085.1. Lineage (GTDB taxonomy): Bacteria > Cyanobacteriota > Cyanobacteriia > PCC-6307 > Cyanobiaceae > Synechococcus_B. Next base: position 20,571 of record RKSC01000141.1, on the reverse strand, counting down.
GATCCCCATGGCAGCGGCCTCTATTCCTGGTTCAAAACTGGTGCCATTACCATCAGCGGCTCTTCCATGACGGAGGGTATTGGCAACAGCCGTGTCACCGCCAATTTGGAGGGTGCCCCCGTGGACGACACCATACGCATTGGGGATCAGACAGCCCTAAACATGATTTATAGACTCCTCTGGGATGAGGGATTGTTCATGGGGGGATCGGTGGGCATCAATGTGGCTGCAGCTGTGCAGGTGGCCCAGGAGATGGGTCCGGGCCATTGCATTGTCACCGTGCTCTGTGATGGGGGCAGCCGCTACCAGTCCCGCCTGTTTGATGACCACTGGCTGAGGCAACGGGGTCTCCAGCGGCCATGCCCATGAGGCAGGTGCCAAGGGCTGGTACAGATATTTCCCTACCCCAGAACCTGCGCCGTTGGCAGCAGCGAAAACAGCGCCGTGAAGCACGTCTGCGCCAGGCAGAGGGTCCTGCTCTGCCGGTGATCACCTTGATGGTGGTGGTCATTGCCATGGCCTCGGGGGGGTTCTGGCTGGTGGGTGCCCAGGGCCCCCAGCCTGGGGGAGAACTGGGTTCCACCATGGGTCACGACCAATCATCCCTCACACCAGAAGGCCATCAGGTGCGCCGCCGTCTTGAGGCCCTAGGCATCCATAGGGGTTGGTTCAGACGACTCATGACGGTGGCCCAAGCCCAGACCGTGGGGGAACAGCAGGGTTGGCTGGTGCGCCTACAGCAGCTGCCCGCCAGTGTGCAGTTGCGCTTGGGACGCCTTAACAGCAAAGACCTGCATGAAGTCATGCCTGCCCTTGCTGGCGGCAGTATGGAAGCTGCACTGTTTCAAGAGGCGGTGACACGGCGGGTGGAGCTACTGCTGAAACTGAGTCCAGAGCAAATGGCTGGCTTGCAGAAGGAGCCATGGCGCCAGCTCTGGCTAGCCACAGCCTTGCAGATCAGCACCAGTTTTCAGCCCACTTCCCTAGCCCTGACCATGAACGGCCATGGGGTCACAGATTCTGGCTATCTCCCCCTGGCTGACTCCACCGGTGTGGTTGTGCAACTGCTCCCACCTGAACTGCCCCTCAACACAAATGAGGCCCTACTGTCCATCCTGCTGGAGGGCAATGGCCCCGTGGCATTGACCACCATCCGTGATGGTGTGGTCACACCCCAAGCCCCAGCAACACCGGCTCACTTCCACCTACCTGTAATTGCGGGGGAGACCGTGGGCCTGCTGCTCACCAATCTGGGCATGGCTGGTGGCTCCTATTCCTACACCTTACAAGCAACCGGGGCCCGGTCCTAGGGTCTTGGTCTTAGGGGCGCCCCAGAGCAGCACGCATGGCCTGGCGATCCTCCTTATTGCGGTCATGGTGACGCTTATCGTGAAGCTTGCGTCCCCGACCCAGGGCCAAGGTCAGCTTGATCCAGGAACCCTTCAGGTGAAGATTCAGGGGCACCAGGGTGAGCCCTTTCTGGGCAACACCGATTTCCAAACGGTTGATGTCCCGTCGCCGAACCAGCAGCCGCCGAACCCGTAGGGGCTCGTGGTTGAAGTAGCTGCCCGCCTGTTGATGGGGGGAAATATGCACGTTATGGAGCCATAGCTGCCCATCACGAACCAGACAAAAGCCGTCCCGCACATTGGCCTTGCCGGCACGGATGGACTTCACCTCAGTGCCCAACAGCTCCAGGCCTGCTTCCAGAGTATCCAGGATGTCGTAGTGATAGCGCGCCAGGCGATTATCAGCCAGCACCGTGGAACTGCCTGCCCGCCCTTTTTTGCCCTTAGTCTTTTTACCCTTGCCCATGGTGTTTCAAGGTTTTTGTCACCGTGTTTCTTTTATCCTGGCGCAGTTAGGATCTGGCCATGGCCATTGTTCCCAGCCGATCCGGGAAAACTCCACAGGGCCCATCCCGGCCAAGTGGTGCAGGGCCCTCCAGTGGTGCAGGTGCCAACCACCCGGTTCCCCAGAGCCCCCAGCGGCAGGTGGAGGCCACGGTGGAGGAGAAGGGCCATGCGGATGAGGCTCTGCGCCCGCATCGCCTAGGGGACTACATCGGTCAGACAGACCTAAAACAGGTATTACACATTGCCCTAGAAGCAGCCCGCTGCCGTCAGGAACCCCTGGACCATCTCCTGCTCTATGGGCCCCCCGGCCTGGGCAAAACCACCATGGCCATGGTGTTGGCAGCAGAGCTGACAACCCGCTGCCGCATCACCAGTGCCCCAGCCCTGGAGCGCCCCCGGGACATCATTGGCCTGTTGATGAGCCTGGAGCAGGGGGATGTGCTCTTCATTGACGAAATTCACCGCTTGCCTTCCATGGCTGAGGAGCTGCTCTACCCGGCCATGGAGGATTTCCGACTGGATCTTGCTATCGGCAAGGGGACCACGGCCCGTTCCCGCACCATAGACCTACCCCGCTTCACATTGGTGGGGGCCACCACAAAGGCAGGATCCATCAGTTCACCCCTGCGAGACCGCTTTGGCATGGTCCACCGCCTGGACTTCTATAACCCCAGGGAATTGCAGGCCATTGTGGAGCGCTCGGCTAAGTTGCTCCAAATGGGGGTGCAACCCTCCGGGGCCCAGGCCATTGCCAGCCGTTGCCGGGGCACACCCCGTATCGCCAACCGCCTGCTGCGCCGCGTGAGGGACTATGCCCTGGTGAAGGTTTTCCCATCCATTGATGAGCAGGTGGTGGCACAAGCCCTGGCCATGCACCGCATTGACCCCTTGGGCCTAGATCCCAGTGACCATCGCCTGCTCCGCACCATGGCCCAGCAGTTTGAAGGGGGACCCGTGGGGCTCACCACCTTGGCAGCTGTTTTGGGGGAAGACCCTGACACCATTGAAACGGTTTTGGAGCCCTACTTACTCCAGATTGGTTTTTTACAGCGCACCCCTCGCGGTCGTCGCCTGGCTCCCCCCGCCTATGACCATCTTGGCCTGATTGATTTGAGACTGTCCCCGGCAATGGATCAACGGTTGGATGGTCAACTGCCAATAGGATTCTAGAGTCATCCCATGTCCCCTATGTCCTGGAGAAATGCGCTGCGGTCATGGGTTGGGGGCATGACCCTGGTGCTGGTGCTGGTGCTCAATTACTGGTATCCAGCCATGGCTTGGGCCACCTCTACCCAGGCCCTACCCAGGGAGATAATGCCCCCTGAAGGAGACGCCGCTGCCCTCTACCGGCTGGGCACACTGCAAGGGGTACGGGGCAATTGGCAAGGGGCCCGCTGCAGCTATGGTGCTGCTGCTCAAGCCGGGTCCGGCTTCAAAATGGCCAGCTCAAGCCAGGCTTTGGCAGCCATGGAGCTGGGTGATCTTACTGCTGCAGAGGCAACATTCCGCCAACTGATCCGCCACGATCCCTTCTTTGCTGATGCCCGCGCCGGGCTCACAGCCCTCCTCTGGCACCGGGGCCGATATGGAGAGGCCCAGAGCCACTGGGCTGCTGGTTTTGCCTTGGATAGGCGCTATGGGGATCCCCACTGGTTGCTGGTAAGGCGCCAATGGCCCCCAGGGCCGGTGCAGGATCTCCAGCAGTTCTTGGCATCACAAGATTCCTGATGGCCATGGCCAACTTCCATGATGTTGCAGCACTTCGCCAGGAGACAGAAGCCCTCCAGGGGGACCTGGTGAAGATTCGTCGCCACCTCCATGCCCACCCGGAGCTGAGTGGCCAGGAGCAGCAGACCGCCGCCTTTGTGGCTGGTGCCCTATATCAGCTGGGCTGCAACGTGCGGGAAGGGGTGGGTGGTGCGGGAGTAGTGGCGGAGCTGGGGACTGGTTCTGGTCCCAAGTTGGGACTGCGGGTGGATATGGATGCCTTGCCCATTGAAGAATGCACCGGTCTACCCTTTGCCTCTCGCCGCCAGGGGCTAATGCATGCCTGTGGCCATGACATCCACACCACGGTGGGATTGGGGGTGGCACACCTGATGGCCCCTCGTGCCGCCCAGCTGCCAGGCACCTTGCGGCTCCTATTCCAACCGGCGGAGGAGATTGCCCAAGGGGCCGGGTGGATGGTTAATGCTGGGGCCCTTGAGGGTTTGGATGCACTGTTCGGGGTCCATGTGTACCCTGAATTGCCAGTTGGCAAGGTAGGCATCCGGGAGGGAACCTTCACCGCCACATCAGATGAATTGACAGTTGAAATCGTCGGAGAAAGCGGCCATGGTGCCCGTCCCCATGAGGCTTTAGATGCCATCTGGGTGGCCAGTCAGGTGGTCACCGGGCTTCAGGAGGCCGTCAGCCGCCGCCTGGATCCTCTCCACCCTGTGGTGATCAGCTTTGGGCAGATTGAAGGGGGTTGTGCATCCAATGTCATTGCCAAACGTGTTCGCCTCAAGGGCACCGTGCGCTGTCTGAATCAGGGCACCCACCATAAGCTCTCCAGCTGGATAGAGAAGGTGATTCAGGGGATTGTTGCTATTCATGGTGCCCAGGCCCATGTGGATCTCCGCTCTATCACCCCCTCTGTGGTGAATGACCCCAGTCAAACCCGTTGTCTAGCTAGGGCTGCCTGCGCTGTTGTGGGTGAGGAGAATGTGGAGCATCTCCCACAGCCTTCCTTGGGGGCGGAGGATTTTGCCCAGATGCTTCAGCATGTGCCCGGTTGCATGTTCCGCCTCGGTGTTGCCGGTTCAGAAGGCTGTTATCCCCTCCACCACGGCTGCTTTAACCCTGATGAGGGTGCCATTGCCATTGGTGTGGATGTGCTCACCGTCACCCTGTTGCACCGCTTTGCCTCCACTGTGGGTTCTGCCCCCCTGTCACCATGAATAAACCCCCCAGCTCCTGGTCCCAACTGACCACCGTTGCCGCCCCCTCCCTTCTGTGTCTGGGTTTGCTGGCCAGTTTGCAAAGAAATGGCATTGAGAGGCTGCAAACCTTACCAATGATTGTGATTGGTGCGGGACTCACCATGGCCGCCTGTATTCAATGGTCCTGTTACCGCCACCGCATTCTCAAAGCACTGCAACATGGAAGATGATGAGTAGATTTCAAGGCAGGGTTTCCTCCCAGTGACCATGCCCATCACCCTTGTGGTGAATGCCGGTAGCACCAGCCATAAGTTGGCTTTGCTGGAGCTGGGTGGCCAGGACCAGCCCCTCCATCGCCTTTGGGAGGCCCAGATTGACTGGGATGATCCCCACGGTGGTTTCTTCCGCTGGCGCTGGGGAGAGGAGACGGCCTGGGAGCAGGCCAACATGACCATGGCCCATGGCCGCCGGGAGGTTCTGGCCACATGGCTGGGCAGAATGCTGCCAACCGTGATGGACCGTTTCCCCATCACTGCTGTGGGGCATCGCATTGTCCATGGGGGTGAATGGTTTCAGGAAAGTCAGTGGATACACCAGGACCAATTGGAGAGGCTGCACACCCTCATTCCCCTGGCTCCTCTCCACAACAAGCCTGCCTTGGATACCCTGGAGCTGATGTGTGCCCTGTGCCCTCACATTCCCCAAGCAGGGGTATTTGACACAGCATTTCACCACACCATTCCTGAAGCGGCCATCACCTACGGCCTGCCCATCACATGGCGGCAAGAGGGTATTCGCCGTTATGGCTTCCACGGCATTAGCCACAACCACATGGCCCGTAGCTTGGCAGCCGCAACCGGTAATCAGGATCTACGACTAGTGAGCTTGCACCTGGGTGGGGGCTGCTCTGCCTGTGCCATTCGTGGCTTGCGCTGTCAAGACACCTCCATGGGCTTTACACCCCTGGAGGGATTAATCATGGGCTCCCGTTGCGGCAGTGTGGATCCAGCCATCCTTCTTCATCGGCTGCGCCAGGGCTGGGATCTGGAGCACCTAGAACATGTGTTGCAGCACCAGAGTGGCCTGGCTGGCTTGAGTGGTGTTTCTGGGGATATGCGCCAGGTGCGCCAGGCAGCAGGGGCAGGTAATGGCCGGGCTCAGCTGGCCTTGGATGTATTTTTTATGGGATTGATACGGGCTGTGGGCAGTGCGGTGGCAGTACTCCAGGGGGTGGATGTGGTGGCCCTTAGCGGTGGCATTGGAGAACATGACCAGACACTACAGCAGGACCTGCTGGCCCATCTCCATTGGCTGGGAGTCCGTCCACCTAGCCAGCGCCCCAGGCCAACGGAAACCTGTTGGCGTTTGAGTGATTCCGGGCCCGTGGAATTATGGGTGGTGCAGGCTGATGAGGAAGGGGCAATTGCCCACCAGGTGGCCGAGCTGTTGGCGGATAGTTCACCAACCGGCCACAGGGAAGAAAAATAGGATTGACTGAAGATTTTGTGGTTGCAAATTCCTGGGGAGACTCCAGCATGGTGGCAGTTGTCCCCAGTTCGCCATGGTTGCCCTGGTGCAGGGCTTGCCCCTGACGCAGCCCTATTCCCCCAGTTCTGTGGAGCTGGCCCAGTTGGATGCCTACTGGCGGGCTGCCAATTATTTGGCAGTGGGCATGATTTATCTCCAGGACAATCCCCTACTGCGGAAGCCTCTGCAACCGGAGCACATCAAGAATCGCCTTCTGGGCCATTGGGGCTCCAGCCCTGGCCAGTCCTTCATCTGGACCCATGTGAATCGGCTGATTCGCAAGTATGACTTGGACTGCCTCTACATGTCTGGTCCTGGCCATGGGGCACCGGGGGTGTTGGGCCCTTGCTATTTAGATGGCAGCTATAGCGAAACTTTTCCCCATATCTCCCAAGATGAGGAGGGGCTGAAGCGCTTCCTCAAGCAATTCTCCTTCCCTGGACATATTGGAAGCCATTGCACACCAGAAACACCGGGTTCTATCCATGAGGGAGGTGAGTTGGGATATGTGCTTTCCCATGCCTGTGGCAGTGTTTTTGATAACCCAGAGTTGATCACAATTGCCTGTGTGGGGGATGGGGAAGCTGAAACTGGGCCATTGGCCACCTCATGGCACATTAACAAGTTTATTAACCCCCTGCGTGACGGAGCAGTATTACCAATTCTTCACCTGAATGGGTATAAAATCGCCAATCCTACAATCCTCAGTCGCATTAGCAAAGAAGAGCTGTTGAGCCTAATGCAGGGCTATGGGTGGACACCCTATCTGGTGGAGGGTGAGGACCATGGTTCCATGCACCAAGCCATGGCCCAGGTAATGGAAAAAGCAGTGCTGCAGATTCGCGCCCTGCAGCAAGAGGCACGGGAGTCAGGTAGGCCTTTTCGTCCCCAATGGCCCATGATCCTGCTCCGTTCTCCCAAGGGTTGGACCGGTCCAAAGGAGATTGGGGGCAAACGCTTAGAAGGTTTTTGGCGTTCCCACCAGGTGCCCCTAGCCCAGGTAAAAACCAATCCCGAGCAACTGAAGTTGCTGGAGCAGTGGTTGGGTAGCTATCGCCCTTGGGAGCTGTTTGATGAACATGGTTCACCGGTGGAACTGGTGCGCAGCCATGCCCCATTGGGACCCCAGCGCATGGGTTCCAATCCCCGGGCCAATGGTGGTCTGCTGCGTCAGACCATACACTTACCGCCCCTGGAACCCTTTGCGGTGGCCCTGGAAAGTCCGGGTACAACTCACTGGGCAAATACTGCTCCTTTGGGCCAGTGGATTGGTGCTATTATGAAAGAGAATCCCCATAACTATCGCCTGTTTGGACCTGATGAGACCGCCTCCAATCGCCTACATGCTGTTTATGAGGTGAGTAAGAAGTGCTGGATGGCGGATCTATTGCCAGAGGATGACAATGGTTCTGAACTCTCCCCAGATGGTCGGGTGATTGAGATGTTATCTGAGCACACATTGGTTGGCATGATGGAGGGATATTTGCTCACTGGTCGTTATGGTCTGTTTCACACCTATGAAGCCTTCGCCCATATAATCTCCTCCATGTTTAACCAACATGCCAAGTGGCTAGAGGTGTGCAAATTCCATGTTCCCTGGCGCTCTCCTATTGGCTCATGGAATTGCTTGATTTCATCTACGGTCTGGCGCCAGGATCACAATGGCTTCACCCATCAAGATCCCGGCATGATCGACATAGCTGGCAACAAGAATGGGGAGGTGGTTCGAGTCTATCTTCCCGCTGATGCCAATAGTTTGCTGGCTGTGGCAGAGCTGGCCTTTGCAGAAACTGATGTGGCCAACATTATTGTCTGTGATAAACAACAGCATCTGCAGTATTTGACCCTTGAGCAGGCCCGTTATCATGTGGCTAAAGGAGCCAGTCTTTGGCCATGGGCCTGTACGGATCAACAGGAGAGTGGTCTTGCTGCTCCCCATGTGGTCTTGGCCTCTGCCGGAGATGTTCCCACTAAGGAGTGTCTGGCCGCCATTACTATTTTACGCCACCATCTTCCCCAGGTCAAGATTCGCTATGTGAACGTGGTGAAGCTGTTCTGTCTCTGTGCAGAACACCCCCATGGTCTTAGCGATGCAGATTTTTATAGTCTTTTTACCACTGACCGCCCGGTGATCTTTAACTTTCATGGCTATCCCTGGCTTATTCACCGTCTAACATACCGCCGCACCAATCACCATAACCTTCACGTGCGCGGCTATAAGGAGAAAGGCAACATCAACACACCCCTAGAACTGGCTATGAACAATCAGATTGACCTGTTCAACTTGGTGATAGATGTGATTGACCGCCTTCCCAGCCTTGGCTACCGGGCCACCCACCTGAAGGAGCAGATGAAGGAAGAGATCTTAAGCAACCGCTCATACGCCTACACCCACGGTATGGATAGGGAGGCCATCAGCCAGTGGACATGGCCAGGGAAGGTGTAGGGTATCTGCTCTATCCTAAGCCATTGCTGGCAAGTCATCCGGGCAAGTCATCCAGGTGGTTAACAAACTCCACAGTTATGTTAATACCAGCACCAATACTGTTGCTGACCGGGCATGTGCGAGCAGCCTCCATGAGAAGCTGACGTTGGCTCAGGCTGAGCCCTGGAGGCAAGGCCACCTGGACTGCCAAGGTTTCCACACGTCGTGGCCCTGTGGTGCCCATGGTTTTGACCACATTGGCAGGGCAGGGCTCCAGCTCAAAGCCATGGTTGCGGGCTGCAATGGCCATGATGGTGAGCAGGCAGGTGATTAGGGCGGTGCCCAGCAGATCCGTGGGGGAGAAGCTGCGGGCCTTGCCATTGTTGTCTAGAGGCGCATCGGTGCGCAGGCGGATTCCCGAATGGCTGTGGCAGGCTTCTGTCTGCAGATCACCAAGATAGTGACAGGTGATGAGTGTGCTCATGGGCTAGGTGGTTGGGGTTTCTGAAGGGGTTGGTTGGCGCCATTATTTTCCCCTTTTGCTCGCTTCTGATGGTGACGGTAAAAGCGCATCACAGCCCGTGCAAGTCCCAGGGAATCATGGCGCAAGCTCTTGTTAGCTGACTGCTCCCCTGGGGCCCCCGCCCGGGCATGAATCACAGCCAGGTGGGGCCTAAAGCCCTTGGCCTTCAGCTGGTCTACTGGGCAGGTTACGGGTTCTGAGCCCATGGATCCATAGTGTGCCACCAGGTCAGGATCCAGATAACCGCCGTGGGCCAGCACATCGGGAAACAACCGGGGATTAGCACCCTGATGACGGAGGTGATCGCCAACCACTGAGAGGTGACCCCACACATCCAGTCCATCGGTTTCCCCCGGCTGGGTCATGAGGTTGCAGATGTAGAGCTTGGCGGCTGGGGAGCGGCTAATTTCTTCCACAAGTTGAGGCACCAGTAAGTTGGGCAGCAGAGACGTATACAAACTGCCAGGACCCAGGAGAATTAAATCAGCCTGGCGGATGGCCTCCAAGGTGCGGGGAAGGGCTGGCGGGGCTTCTGGTTGACAGCCCAACCGTTGAATCCGGCCCCCTGCCCCACTGATTTGGGATTCACCTTCGATGAGGCGCCCATCTTCCATCTGGGCCCAGAGGCGAACATCGGCACTGGTGGCTGGTAGCACCTGACCCTGAATGTTCAGCACCCGACTACTGGCAACAATGGCGGACTCCAAATCACCGGTGACGGTTGCCAAGGCCGATAGAAACAAATTGCCCAGGCTATGGCCTTCTAATCCTTCACCGGAGCTGAAGCGATAGCAGAACAGCTGGGTGAGCAGCTGTTCCTCCTTAGCTAGGGCCGCAAGGCAATTGCGAATATCTCCAGGGGGCTGAATTCCCAGATCACGGCGGAGCCGTCCACTGCTACCCCCATCATCAGCCACAGTGACAATGGCAGTGATGTTGCCGCTGTAGCGCTTCAAGCCCCTGAGCAAGGTGGCCAGGCCCGTGCCACCCCCAATGGCCACAATGCTGGGCCCCCGGTTGAGGCGCCGCTGCTCCAGCAGGGCATCCACCAATGACCGCTCCTGTTCGGGGGCCAGAGCCTGCTTGATGGATCCGAAGGTGCGGCTTTGGCCCAGGAGGATCAAGGCCACGCCACTGACCAACACAAGGGGACCAGTAAACTGGTAGGGCAGCACCTGGGTGATCCTGGCCAGGCTCCATTCAATGGTCTCCAAGATCCAATAGACTGGCTTCAGGTTGGCCCAAATGGCACTACCTAGGACTAGTAGTAGAAGGCCCAAGGCACTGGTGAGAACCCAACGCTTCACCAACAAACCTGGCGCCAGCCAGCGAAGGGCCTTGCAGGAACTGCTCAGGAACCGGTTCCGCTTCTGATGTACCCCTCCTTGGCCCCCACTACTGGCAGACTTCTTCTCTCTCCTATGCAGATGGGTGGGATCTGACGCTTGCTGTTGCCTGCCCTGCGCCAAGATCACTGCCACCAGGTGGCAAGATTCTATACAAACACTCTTGGATCAGTTGAGCCCATGGGGAGGCCCAGTGGTGCGGCAGCAGAGGAGCTGGCCATTCAGGTGCGGGATGTTGACTTGCGCTTTGGCCGCAAATCTGTGCTCACCAACTTGAATCTGGATGTGGGTATTGGCCAGAAGGTGGCCATTGTGGGGCCCTCTGGCACAGGGAAGTCCACCATTCTGCGGCTCCTTGCAGGGCTGTTGCTGCCCAGCGCAGGCTGCATCAGCCTCTACGGCCGGCCACAGACCTATTTGCGGGAAGATCAGGACAACCCAACGGATGTGCGTTTGGTGTTTCAATCTCCTGCACTGCTGGCCTCCCTGAGCGTTGCCGAGAACGTGGGCTTCATCCTAAGACACAGCCAGCAGCTCTCTCCAGCGGATGTGCGGGCCCGGGTCTCGCGAGTATTGGAGGAAGTGGGCTTGAAGGGCATAGAAGATTTAATGCCCGGTCAGCTCTCAGGTGGGATGCAGAAGCGGGTCAGTTTTGCCCGAGCCCTTGTTGAAGAGCCCCGGTCTGATAACCATCATCCTCCTATTCTCCTGTTTGATGAGCCCACAGCAGGTCTTGACCCAGTTGCTTGCACCAGGATTGAGGATATGATTGTGAAAACCACGGAATTTGCAGGGGGCACAGCTGTGGTGGTCAGCCATGTGATGAGCACAGTTCTCCGTGCCACCGACTATGTGATCATGCTTTATGGAGGCTGCGCCCAGTGGGAAGGCTCCGTGAAGGAGTTTGAGGTGACTGATAATCCCTATGTTCGTCAATTTCGTAGCGCTAGCTTGGAGGGACCCATGCAACCTGAGGTGGGTTAGGCCATGCGTCGTAGCTTTCGTGAGGCCGCTGTTGGCTTAAGCATAGTTGCCGCTTTGGTTTTTGGCTCCGGGTTCTGGCTGCGCCTCAGGGGCCACCAATTCCTCAGCAATTCTTGGACAATTACTGTGCACCTGGAAGACGCTGCAGGGCTGGTCTCCCGCTCCAACGTGCTCTATCGGGGTGTGGAGGTGGGAAAAGTTCAGTCCATCAAGCCAGAGTCTGAATTCGTAGCCGTGCATGTGCAGATCAGTGACCAGGAACTGGTCATTGCCCAACCCGTTCGTGCCCAGGTGTTCAAGGGAAGCTTGTTGGGGGGAACAGCTCAGTTGGTCCTGAGGGGCCCATCTAAACCTTGGGCTACTGCTTTGGCTGCTCCCACAAGCCCCACATCAGAACATTGCCCCTCTGAGCAACAGCTTTGCGCCGGTGCAGTGCTACAGGGAACATCGGGTGCAACCCTGGATGCTGCCGTTGCCAAGGTGACCCAGCTCCTTGATCAGGCCATTGAACTTGATCTTCTGACCAACGTGGACCAGACCATGGAGGGTCTGTTGAACCTCAGCGCCAGCCTCATGGTCACTGTGGAGAACGGCAACGGTCTGGTGCGCTCCTTTCAGGAGCTGGTGCAAGATCTGAGTCCCACTGTGGATCATGTGAACACCAGTACGGCCAACTTGAGTCAAATGACCCATCACCTGGCCAATGTGGCAGGGGAGCTGGATAGCCCTGAGACCATTGCCCAATTCAGGCAAATCCTGGCTAATGCTGAAAACACCACCAACCATTTGAGCAGCAGGACAGGCACCATTCTTGCCAATGTGGAGGCCTTGATCGCCCGTCTGGAGCACATCAGTGGGGACATTGAGGAACTCACCAGCGACCCTGCTGTGACCGAAGGTCTGAGAAATGTGGCCGTTGGTCTTGGCCTGCTGTTTAAAGACATCTATGGTGCTGAACGCCTTGCCAACCCCAATGCTGCAGAAGGGGGCCCAGAACCATGAGGGGATCACAGGGCTGCTGCCAGCTCAGCTGGTGATGGGTTGCGGCCAATACCTTGCCAGTGGAAGCCAGCCGCCGTGAGGGCTGAGCAATCCAGACAGTTGCGTCCATCCACTACCAGGCGCTGGTGCATCTGACTGCCCAGCTCTTGCCAATTTAACATTTTAAACTCTGGCCACTCGGTGACCACCACAAGGGCATGGCATCCCCGGGCCAAGTCCGCCGGCGTGGGGCTGGGATGGATGGACCCAAGGGCCTCCGGCCAGTGGTCCTGTTGACTCCAGTAGGGGTCAAAGCCTTTCACCACAGCCCCCAGGTGGATCAGCTGGGCAGCAATGTCCAAGGCGGGAGCCTCCCGCAGGTCACTGGTGCTGGGCTTGAAGGTGAGGCCCAAAAGGCCGATGGTGCACCCTTTTAAGACCGGCAACACTTTTTGAAGCTTGCTCACTACTAAGAGGCGCTGGTCACGGTTTACATCAGCCACCGCTCCCATGAGACGGAGCTGAACCCTGTGGCTATTGGCCATGTGCAACAGGGCTGACACATCCTTGGGTAAGCAACTGCCTCCCCAACCAATTCCCGCATTCAGAAAGGCGCGGCCAATGCGCTTGTCCAAGCCAATGCCATCTGCCACCAGCCCAATGTCAGCCCCCAAGCGATCACAAAGCTGGGCCAGCTCATTGATAAAGGACACTTTGGTGGCCAGAAATCCATTGGCGGCATACTTGATCATCTCCGCTGATGCCAGGTCCGTCTTGATTAAGGGGATTGGACCAGGGTGCCTGAGGTCGCAGCCCCTACAACGGCGCTGGATCAGTGGGGCATACAGCTGCTCCATGGTGAGCAGGGCAACTGGATCATCACTCCCCAGCACAATGCGATCCGGGTTGTAGCTATCCCAAAGGGCCTGGCCTTCCCTCAAAAACTCCGGATTGCTCACCACCGTCACCGGCGGTGCCGCCGCGCCCCTTGTGGTGGCAGCCTGGGCCACCAGATCTTGCACCCATGCACCTGTGCCCACAGGGACTGTGGACTTGTTCACAACCAACCTTGGCTGGTCATCACCTGCCAAGGCCAGGCCAATGCCCCTAGCCACTGCAGCCACCGCACTGGTATCGCTGGCCCCGGAAGGGAGTGGGGGTGTACCTACTGCAATGAAGATGACCACACTGCTTCCCACAGCTGCAGCCAAATCTCCATGGAATTGCAGACGACCGGTGCCCATGGCCAGTTCCAGGTCTTCCTGCAAGCCGGCTTCATAAATGGGGCTCTGACCACCCTGGAGCAGGGTCAATTTTTCAGTGTCCCTATCCACCCCCACCACCGTGTGCCCCATATGAACCAAGCAGACTGCAGAAACCAGGCCCACGTAGCCCGTACCAATCACTGCAACACGCACAATGAAGACATGGTCAACACTTGGGCCAAGCTAGTTGAAGACGCTGCACTAAATTATTCCCTCCATGGCTTTTGTGGCCATGGCAGCCATGGCCTGATCGCTCACCTTGGGAAGGCGCACATACCGGCCCCCCGCTGCTTGGGCCAACTCTTCACCAAAGCCACTACCAATGAACTTCCGCTCCGTGTCAATCACTAGCAACTTGATCCCCAAACGTCCATAGTTGGCGGCCACCTCTCGCAGCTCTTGTCGAAGATCTGTATTGGACTCATCCCCTTGGCCAAGGGAGCGGCTGAGGGGCACATTGCCCCGGCCATCAGTAATAGCCACCACCACCACCTGGGCTATGTCACCGGAGGCCCTGGCATTCACCCCAACCCGTGCGGCCTGGGTCAGGCCATGGGCCAGGGGTGAACCCCCACCGCAGGGGAGTGTCTCCAAACGGCGTCCAGCTGCCGTGATGGAGCGCGTGGGGGGGAGGAGCACCTCCGCCTGTTCCCCGCGAAAGGGGATCAAGGCCACCTGGTCACGGTTTTTGTAGGCTTCCCCCAAGAGGCGCAGCACCGCTCCTTTGGCTGCCTGCATGCGGTTTAAGGCCATGGAGCCACTGCTATCCACCAAGAAAATCACCAGGGCACCAGCCCGCCGCTCTAGTTGTTTGGCACGTAGATCACTTTCTTCAATGATGACGGAGCGTCCGGGATGTCTCTGGCGGCGCTGTTTCTGATAAGGAGCTGCAGCCCGTAGGCTGGCATCAACAGCGATGCGCTTCACCGGTCCCCTAGGCACCATGGGGCGCACATAGCGACCCCGACTATGGCTGTTCACCACAGCCCGGCGGCCACTATGGCCGGAGCGGGATTTGGCCGTTTGAAACAACAACAAGTCTGGATCCACTGCAGCTGCCTCTGGCTCCAAGAGAAATTCCTCCGGTATGGTGGCGGCACTCTCCTGCTCAGGGGAGCTGTCCGGGTTCTCCGACTCTTCTGTCTCAGACTCCGGTTCAGGGTTTTGCCCCTGGTCTGGTTCAGGGGTGGCAGGGGGCTGACTCTGGGGTTGATCTTCCTCATCAAAGCGGGCCCTTGGTGCAATGACCAGTTGCACTGCTGTGCGCAGGTCTTCCGCCAACACCTCATCCCGTCCCGCCAGGGCTGCAGCGGCCTTGGCTACCCCCATGGCAAACACCTCGGCCCGATGCCCCTCCACCGCACCCCGTAGGGCCTCCTGCACCAGATAGGTCACCTGTGGCCTGCTGATTTGCACATCCGGCAACCACTGGCGAGCCAACAGCAGTTGGGTGGCCATGGCTTCCGTTTGCTCTTGCCAACCCTTGCGAAAGCCCTGGGGGTCATGGGCTGCTGTCAGGACAGTGGTGACTGCTGCTGCCCGGTGCTGATCTGTCAAGAGCTGATCGGCGCTGAGGGCCATGGCGAAGCGGTCCAGCAGGTGATCTCCCAGGGGACCCTCCTCTGGGTTGTACGTGGCCAATAACAAGCAGCGGCAGGGGTGGCTGGTGCTGATGCCCTCCCGCTCAATGCGGTTGCAGCCACCATCCACTGCTTCCAACAGCAGGTTAATGATGGTGTCATCCAACAGGTTCAGCTCATCTAGATAGAGAACTCCCCTATGGGCCTCTGCCAGGAGCCCCGGCTGGAAAACAGCAGAACCACTGCTGAGGGAAGCGGCCACATCCACTGATCCCAGTAGGCGGTCCTCCGATACGCCAATGGGAACCTGGACAAAAGGTGCAGGAATAACCTGGGTGGGCAGCTGGTCAGCATCTGTCCCCCCCCAGCGTTGGCAGGTTGCAGGATCCCAGTCCTGGGGGTTGCGGGGATCACTGTTGAGACTGCCCCGGACAACTTCAATGGGGGGGAGTAGGGCATGGAGACCCCTTGCCAACACAGACTTACCCGTGCCCCGTCGGCCTGCTATCACCACGCCACCAAGGCCAGGATCCACAGCGGCCAACAGTAGGGCCAATTTCAAATTCCCATGGCCTGTGATGGCAGCCAGGGGAAAGGCCTGCTGAGCCATGGTGGTCACACCGGCAAAGGCTGGGGGGCTGGCATTATTAGCAACCATGATGGGGGTGGCAGTTGAGTGATGTTGGGGGGAGAAAGATATAGCAGTAGTGGCCAAAGTGCCACCACCTCCATGTCAGCAGTCTTCGCAATTTGATCATTGGTTGTTGCTCATCCAGGAGGATGGCGCGTAGGGGGCCAGAGGAATGCCTGTGCCTTGCCAATCGAAGCTATTCAGCTGAATCCTCAGGCCCCCTAGCTTGCGCTCAGGACTATAAAATAACCCCAAGCCATAGGCCCGTTGCTGCCACTTGAGTTCAAAGAGGGAGTCAACCGGATCACCATAGTTTTCCGATGCCCCATCCACGTTGTAGGACATGCTTGCTGAAAGCAACAGGGGACCTATTAACTGCTGGGTCCAGGAGATATGCAACAGACCTAGATCCACTAACCGGTCAAAGGCAAAGCGGCTCAGCCGGTCAACAACAGTAACACTGGCGCCCACGGATAGTCGTGTATAGTCAAGATAGGGGCGGCTAAAGTGACCCATAACAAGGTTTGACTCCAGACCCAGTGTGTAGGTGTTCTGGCCACTACCATCCCCATACTTCAATGCCTGGACAATGGAGGTTGCCTTGAGTGAAAGTTCAGGATGGATGGGGCCTGAACCATGGCTCAGTGCTTCTGTTGTATCTTTCAAGGCTTCACCTTTCCAGATGGGAAGCCTAGATGTGAGGCGAGCATAGGCTGAGCCCCGCCAGGTCCTTCCCGATAAATCTATTGTATCAAAAACTGTAGAATTGATATTTTGCAGACCCATCCTCCAGAGCAGGTGATTCTCCAGGGAACCTAGGGCCGGCAGGTGGTAATCTTTCTCTAGAAATCCACCAAATGCTGTATAGACATCTTGTTCCCCTAAAGAGCCATTCCACACACTAAAGCGGTAGGCGGCACTGAGATTTGCTCTGGTTTCACCGAGGAGGGGCAATGTCAAGCGCTGCCAAAGTTCAGCCTCTGCACGGGTACTTTGAGGGAAACGGTCCAGGGCGAAGGAGGAAATATTGGTGTTGAACATCAGCTGGCCCCTCTCTCCAACTGGACGCTCATATCTAACATTCAGACCAAAAAGATCAGCAACGGAGAGGGACTGGCTGTCGGGATCGGCTGCTGGAGAACCTTGGATTGGGGCATAGGCAGTTGTCTTATTTCTAAAAATGCGACTCAACATCAGTTGAGGTTTTAGGGTCAGCTGGCCGCCAAGGAAAGAACGGGGTGCCAGTGTGTGCTCCACATAGAGGCCATCACGATTTTCCTCATCAATGATCAGAGCCCATGGGATACGCTGTTGTAGATGGATGCGGCTTGGTAATGGCACCACCAGTGTGCCATCCAGCAGCACCTGGTTTGTGCCACTGGTCAGCATTAGGGAACCATCCGGTTGCTCTTGAACCTTGCTCTCCCTCCCTATCAGGATGATTTGGGCTGTGTTCAGTGGGTCATTGGTGAGCAAAATCAAAGGGCTGCTCCACCCTTCTGGTGTAATAACCAGGGTCTTGGCTTGAAAACGCCAGCGGCTAATTCCCCCCCTCCTCCGGTTTAGAGCCTCATCACTCCCCCCTAAAGACCGTAAGGCAGGGGGAACCACTGGGTCCTCCTCCGTACCATTGGAGAGACTATCTTGCCTAAGTCTCAAGTAGTACTCCAGCCCTAAACCAGCCTTGGGAGTAATGGCATGAACCCCTTGGTCCGGATCCACTGGGGCGGACCACTGGGAGCCAGAAGCCATGGGCTCATCTGCCCCTGGTGCTTCGGTGGGCAGCTGGAATTGAGCAGCAATCCCATGGGGACTCCCAGAGCCGGAGGCTACCCAATCTAAGAGCTGGTCCAGATCTTGGTGGCCACTGTTGCCATCAGGGTTGGGGCAACCCAAAGGGGGGGGAAGGTTCCCACCTAGCCTTGTAACCATGGACTCCGCCGGCCTAGGGCTGGCCCCAGGTGGCTGCAGGTAAGGACAGGCCATGGGGGGCAACTCAATCCACTGGTTGCCTGGATCCACAGCTCCAGGCTGAGAGGTGGGCTGCACCGGCAGAATCCGGAAGTCAAAGTCTGTGGTGGTGTGGTCAAAGTTGACCAACCCATACACATCCCGCAGCTCCCCTTCCTCTCCCTTTAGGTTGTAGTGGAAAGAGCTGGCCTGGATGTACTGAGATCCCCTTTGGAAGCGCACAGAACCCCTAGCCACTAACAAACCTGTCTTGCGGTCATAGGACAGGTGTTCAGCCGCCAGGGAACCGCCGGCAATCTGCAGCTGCACATTGCCCTCTGCCACCAGATGGCCCTGGTTCAGGTCAGTGGATTGATGATCTGCACGGATGTTCAGGATCAGGTTATCCCAAGCACCAGGGCCGTTCCTAGGGCCATTTTTTGTGTCTTCATCACCATGGTCTTGATGGTTTTGGCCATGGCCATGGTCTGGGGGCGATGAGGGCAGGAGATTTGTTCCCCAAGCAGGGCCACCGCCTCCAAAGCCAAGCAGACTTGTCAAGGTTGACAAGGTAAGGACCAGGGCACCAGGGAAACAGTTCATCAATAGCCTCAAACCCTCAACAATGGTGAGGGGAAAGACCGTTGTTGTCGTTGATGGACCGATTGCTTGGGATCACTCCTCCAGGTCCTTGCGGCTGGGGGTGCGGCTGGGGTCACTAGCAAGGAAGCCAAACACAAACAGGCCAATGAAGAAGAAGACAACTGCGTAGACAGAAACCTTGAGGGCAAGCATGGTGCTAGGTAAACAGAAAGCTGGAGCGCACCAGGATCCACTGGGATGACTCCCGATGCCGATAGCATCCTATGCTCCCCGGCTGACCCGTAGACCATAGTCCATAGTCTTTTGCAAAGCCTGAGGCCATTGGACCATGACCACCCGGGCTAGGGAGCTGACACCAGAGGCCCCAGACCGTTGGCGGCTCAACTTGCAGCACCACTGGCGGCTGGAGACAGGTGAACCAGCACTGTCCCACTACCGCCACCTACCCCTGCGACCGGAATGGCAAGCCCGTGGTGACCTGGTGTGGCCCCGGGGTGGTGCTCCACTACGGCTGCACCTTCTCTTAACAGCACCACCACCTTGGCGAGACCTGCCAACTTCAGCAGTGGTTCCCCGCTTGGTGCTGCACTGGTGGGCAGAGGCAGCCCTGGTCAAGGTGGATGGCATGGGGCAACGGCACGGTGATCTGTTTGCCACCACCTGTCGTTTGGCTTTGCCGGAGCGCTGGTTGGCGGGCAGGCCACTGCTACTGGAGCTGCACCTGCGCAGCCCTTGCCATGAGGAAGGTTCTCTGCTCCACAGCTTTGTGGTACTGGAACCCTGCAGCCATGGCCAGGACCGTCTCCATATGCTGGGGACCACAGAAGCAGCCCTCACCGCCCAGGCCAAAAACCCCATAGGGCAGCCAAGTGCTGGTGAAGGTCATGTCACCCTCCTGGGCCACGCCCATCTGGATCTGGCTTGGCTCTGGCCCGTGGCTGAAACCTGGAGGGCTGCGGTGGCAACATTTACCAGTGTGCTGAACCTGATGGACCAGCACCATGGCCTCCACTTTGGCCACTCCACCCCAGCGCTCTACAGCTGGCTACAGCAGCATCGCCCGGCACTGTGGCAGCGCATCAAAATGTTGGCGGAAGCTGGTCGTTGGGAGCCCTTGTGTGGCCCCTGGGTGGAAATGGACTGTGTGCTAATCAGCACTGCTTCCCTACTACGTCAGCTGGAGCAGGGCCAACGGTGGTGTGGGCAGCATTTTCCCCAGTGGCGCCATGACCTGGCCTGGTTACCGGACAGCTTCGGCTTTGGAGCAGGGCTACCCCAAGCCCTACTGCACCATGGCATCTCCTGGTTTCTGACCACCAAGCTCAGCTGGAACGCCCAAAATCCTTTTCCCCACCGCCTGTTCCGCTGGCGTGATCCCAGCGGTGCTGAAGTGCTGGCCCTGAACCTCGGGCCCTTAGGGGGTACGGGGGATCCCCAAAAGATTCAGAAGGCCCACCTGGAGTGGCACGACCAAACCGGCAGCCCCAGCAGCCTTTGGCTACCAGGGGTGGGCAACCACGGTGGTGGTCCCAACCAGGACTTAATGGACCAGCTGCAGCTTTGGTGGGGTCACCCCCAGCTGCCCCAGTACCGCCACGGCACCATGCGCAGTTGGCTGGAAGAGTTAAAGCCCCTGGCCCCAACCCTGCCGGTGTGGGCCGATGAGCTCTATCTGGAACTCCACCGTGGTTGCACCACTACCCATCCTGACCAGAAGCGCCACAACCGCACCAGCGAACGGCTGTTGTTGGAAGCTGAGCGGGTGCTGTGGTGGGCCCAGCGCCTAGGCCATGACCAATGGGAATTGGAGGACAAGACCTGTGCCCTCCACCGGCTACAGAGCTGCTGGCACACACTCCTATTCCACCAGTTCCATGACATCCTGCCTGGCACCGCCACAGGTGAGGTGTTTGCCCAGTTGGAGCACCGCTGGCGCCATCTAAGACGCCAGGTGAGCCACATGCGCAACCAGGTGT
>RKSC01000030.1 GCA_007571085.1 Synechococcus sp. PNGco_S_binSS4 | reverse complement strand
GCTCCTGGCCTTGGCAGAGGACGAACGGATTGGGGCCCAGCTCCTGGCAGCTCAGAAGCTGGGCCCGGCTGAGTTGATGCGGTTGCTGCAGTTGCAGCCGGTGGCCCCAACCCCTAGGGGAGGGGGTGTCACCCCTGATCGCCGTGGCTCGCCGCAGCAGGACAACCGCAACGCCCTGCCCCCCCACGCCTCCGGTACTGCAGCCCAGCCCGTACCCGGCAATGTTTCCCCTGGAGCCCCTGTGGCTTCCCGGCCCCAGGTAGGCCAACCCACAATCCCCAACAGATCTGATTCCCTAGAGCTGCCGGACCAGGGTCCTCCCCGGCTGGATCGCTCGTCCC
This sequence comes from Synechococcus sp. PNGco_S_binSS4, assembly GCA_007571085.1. Lineage (GTDB taxonomy): Bacteria > Cyanobacteriota > Cyanobacteriia > PCC-6307 > Cyanobiaceae > Synechococcus_B. The sequence continues at coordinate 6,005 of RKSC01000030.1, read as the reverse complement.
AGGGGAATAGCCTAGCTGCTGTGGCCCAGGTGGAACCCTTGGCGGGGGCAAATGGTGAACCAGCCCAGCCCAGCCCACCTGCTGGTTCCTCACCAGCAGAGCCATCTGCTCTGGAGAGCTATACCCAAGACCTTACCGTCTTGGCCCAAGCAGGGCAGTTGGATCCGGTGGTGGGTCGGGATCGGGAAATTCGCCAGGTGGTTCAGGTGCTCTCCCGGCGCACCAAAAACAACCCGGTGATTGTTGGTGCACCCGGCGTGGGCAAGACGGCCCTGATTGAAGGGCTGGCACAGCGGATTGTGGCTGGCACAGCGGCGGATTCCCTCCAGGGACGGCGCCTCCTAGCTCTAGACCCCGGTCGCCTCATTGCTGGTGCTAAATATCGGGGCCAGTTTGAGGAACGCTTGCGGGCTGTGTTGGAGGAGGTGACCGCCGCCGATAGTCAGGTGGTGTTGTTTATTGATGAGCTCCACACCCTGGTGAGCAGCAACCGCTCCAGCAGTGATGTGGGCAGCTTGCTCAAACCTGCATTGGCCCGGGGTGAGCTGCGCTGCATTGCAGCCACCACCCTTGAGGAGTACCGCCGCAGTGTGGAAAAAGACCCAGCCCTGGAGCGGCAGTTTCAGCAGGTGCTGGTGCGGGAGCCGTCACCCCAAGACTGCTTAGCCATTTTGCAGGGTCTACGGGAGCGCTATGAGCACCACCACGGTGTCACCATTACTGACCAAGCCCTACAGGCTGCCATTCGCCTGGGGGATCGCTACATCAATGACCGCTGCCTGCCGGATAAAGCCATTGACCTGATTGATGAGGCCGCTGCCCAGCTCAGGTTGGATACCACTTCTAAACCCATGGTGGTGATGATGGCGGAGGAGGAGCTCCATGGTCTGGAGCTGGCCCTGGTGGCGCCGGAGAATCGATCAGAGGCAGAGCACCAGCGCCTAGAGCAGCAGCGGGCCACAGCAGCAGCAGCCCATCAGGACCTGTGCCAGCGTTGGCAGAAGGATTGCAGCCAGTGGAACCAGCTGAGCCGGTGGCGGCAACAGGAGGAAAAACTGCGCCGTCAGATTGCTGAAGCCGAGCAGGAGGGCAGTCTAGAGGCCGCCGCACGGTTGCACTATGGGGAGCTACAACGTCTGCAGCAACAAAGCCAGGCCCTGGAAGCCCAGCGGCGAGCTGCTCAGCAACGGGGTGAGGCCCTACTGCGGGACCAGGTGGAAGAGCAGGATATTGCCCAGGTGGTTGGCCATCGCACAGGAATTCCCCTACAGCGACTCATGGCGGGGGAGCGGCAAAAGCTCCTGGAGTTGGATCAACGGCTGGCCAGCCGGGTTTTGGGTCAGGACACCGCGGTGGAGGCGGTGGCAGCGGCCATCCGTCGTGCCCGTGCTGGGATGAAAGATGTGCGCCGCCCGGTGGGGTCTTTTCTCTTTTTGGGTCCCACGGGGGTGGGCAAAACAGAGCTGGCTCGCGCCCTGGCTGCAGCCCTCTTTGACCAGGAGGATGCCTTGGTACGGCTGGATATGTCTGAGTACATGGAGCGCAATGCGGTAACCCGCCTCTTGGGGGCACCACCGGGCTACGTGGGCTATGAGGAAGGGGGTCAGCTCACAGAAGCCATCCGCCTGCGCCCCTATGCGGTGGTGCTTCTTGATGAGGTGGAAAAGGCCCATCCCGATGTGTTTAACCTGCTGCTCCAGGTGCTGGATGATGGTCGTCTGACCGATTCCCAGGGCCGCACCATTGATTTTCGTCACACGGTTCTGGTGATGACCAGCAACATTGCCAGCCGCCAAATCCTTCTTGCCAGCAGTGAATCCATAGGGGAGGAGGCCCTGGAGGCCGCCATTGATCAGGCACTTAAAGCCAAGTTCCGTCCCGAGTTCCTCAACCGGATTGATGAGGTGATCCGCTTTCAGCCCCTGGGACTGGAGCAGATCCGTCCCATTGTGGAGCTACAGCTCCAGGAGTTGGGAGAACGGCTGGCGGAGCAGAATCTTCGCCTGGAGGTGGATCCTGAGGTGGCGGATGTGCTGGCTCGAGATGGCTATGACCCGGAGTTTGGGGCACGGCCCTTGCGCCGTCTGCTGCGTCGCCGCCTGGAAAACCCCCTAGCCATGGACGTGCTGGGGGAACGGTTCACGGAAGCCTGGGGGGTGCAGGTCAAGCTGGGCCCCGGTGGGGAGCTGGAGTTTGTTGCACTGCTGGAAAAGCCAATCCGCTAGGCTGGGACCACGGAAATTACCTGTTTTCCATCTTGTCTGCTCAGTCAACTCCCGATACTGATTCCTCTCCAGAGGCAGATTCTGTGGTGGTGGAGCCTGTTGTGCGTCGGCGGTTCCTCTCCCAAGCCCTGGAGGAGTTGGGGCGGGTGGTGTGGCCCAGCCGTCAGCAACTGCTCAGCGAGTCTGTGTCTGTCATCTTTATGGTGGCCATGTCGGCGGCAGTGGTGGCGGCCTCCAACCGCCTGTTTTCTTGGGTATCCAACCGGATATTCCTCAATTAATCCACCTTCACCCTGAATTCATACATGGTGTCTGAACCCTTAAACAACACCTCCCACGGGAGGGATTCTCAAACCCTTAAGCAGCGCTCAGATTTTGACCAGGCAGCCCGTTGGTATGGGGTGCAAGTGGCCTCCAGTTGCGAGAAAAATGTCAAGGCCACCTTGGAACAGCGGGCCATTACCTTGGGATTGGCAAGCCGCATCCTGGAAATTGCCATTCCTCAAACACCTGCCATCAAGGTGAAAAAAGATGGCAACCGCCAGGTCATTGAGGAGAAGGTATTTCCCGGCTATGTGCTGGTGAGGATGGTTCTAGATGATGAGACTCAATCTGCGGTACGCACCACCCCCAATGTGATTAACTTTGTTGGTGCTGAAGAGCGGCGTACTTCCGGCAGGGGTCGTGGCCATGTGAAACCCATGCCACTCACCCAAAGGGAGGTGAATCGCATCTTCCGCCGCGCCCAGGAGAGAAAGCCCACAGTCAAGGTTGACCTCACTGAAGGGGATCAAATCTGCGTTATTGACGGTCCGTTCAAGGATTTTGAAGGAGAGGTCATTGAAGTGTCCGGAGAGCGCAGCAAGCTCAAGGCCCTGCTATCCATCTTCGGACGGGATACCCCTGTGGAGTTGGAGTTCTCCCAGGTGGCAAAACGGGAGTGAGTCTGTGCTTGTGGAGTGAGTCTGTGCTTCTGCTCTCCTCCGTTCTCCCCTAAGGTTCTGGTCCCCTTCCCCAATCTCATTTCTCCAAATCATGGCAAAGAAAGTTACGGCGATGATCAAACTGGCCCTTAACGCGGGCAAGGCCAACCCGGCACCTCCCGTGGGTCCAGCCCTGGGTCAGCATGGGGTCAATATCATGGCGTTTTGCAAGGAATACAACGCCAAAACCCAGGACAAAGTGGGAATGGTGATCCCTGTGGAGATTACGGTCTATGAGGACCGTAGCTTCTCCCTGGTCCTCAAAACACCTCCTGCCTCCGTGCTCATCAGCAAGGCAGCCAACATTGAAAAGGGCTCTGGAGAGTCCTCTAAGGGTCAGGTTGGCACCATCACCAGCGCCCAGTTGGAGGAGATCGCTAAGACCAAGTTGCCTGATCTGAATTGTTTCTCCCTGGAATCCGCCATGGAGACCATTGCAGGCACAGCCCGCAACATGGGTGTGACCGTGGAAGGCTGATGGGGCTGCACACCTTGCGTTAAAATAACTTCTTCACAACTTCTTCACCCCCTGTGGGGAGAGCCCTATCCCCAAGGGTTCGCTTGTACCCCAAGAAAAAGACCATGCCAAAGCCATCAAAACGCCTTGCTGCCTCTGCAGCCAAGGTGAAAAAACAGACCTATGAGCCCCGTGCTGCATTGACTCTGGCCAAGGAGAACGCCACCGCCAAGTTTGATGAAACCATGGAGGCCCATGCCCGTCTGGGCATTAATCCCAAATACGCTGACCAGCAGCTACGCACCACCGTAGTGCTGCCCAAGGGTACCGGCCAAACGGTGCGGGTGGCTGTGATCACCAGGGGTGAGCAACTGGCTGTGGCCAAATCCGCCGGTGCTGACCTGGTGGGGGAAGAGGACCTGATCCAGATTATTGCTGGTGGGACAATGGATTTTGATCTGCTCCTGGCCACCCCGGACATGATGCCCAAGGTGGCCCGCCTGGGCCGAATCCTGGGTCCCCGTGGCCTGATGCCCAATCCAAAAACCGGGACCGTCACCAGCGATCTCTTGGCTTCCATTAGGGAATTCAAAGCCGGCAAGCTGGAGATGCGTGCCGATAAGACCGGTATTGTGCATGTGCGTTTTGGCAAGGCCAGCTTCTCAGCAGAAAACCTTCTGGTGAATCTGAAAGCTGTGCAAGAAGCGGTGGACAGAAACAAGCCCAGCGGCACCAAGGGCCGTTATTGGAAAAGCCTTTACATCAGCTCCAGCATGGGCCCCTCCGTAGAGGTGGATGTGACTGCTCTCCAAGATCTTGCCCTGGAGGCCATGGGCTAAACCCATGGGCCCATGGCCTCCAGGGCCTATGCCGTGTAAGCTATTTAGCTCTGGTAATCACCAGATTTCAGGGCGCCCACCCTGAGTCGCGTCTGAGCCGCCCCTGGTGACTCCGGTGCAACCGAAGACGGCAGGTTCCATCCTCTACGGATGCTATAAATTCCTGTCCAGGTCTGCGCAACTGTGAGCCGGTTCCCCTTCGGGGTGCTCAGGCCCTACCAGCTTTCGTTGACCTTTCGGGGCGGGTGCCTGCTTGTTCCCCCGCCACCACCAACATTTATGGGTCGTACACTGGAGAGCAAGCAACAGGTTGTTGCGGAGCTCCGCCAGCTTATCCATGAGTCTGAGCTGGCTCTGGTGCTGGATTACAAGGGCCTTTCCGTGAAGGAGATGGCTGATCTACGCTCCCGGTTGCGGGAGTTTTCTAGCACCTGCAAGGTGACCAAGAACACCTTGATGCGCCGTGCCATCGGCACAGATCCTGCATGGATTGGTCTGGAGCCCCTACTGGCTGGCACCAATGCCTTCGTTCTGGTAAAGGGCGATATGGGTGGTGCCGTTAAGGCAGTTCAGGCATTCCAAAAGGAGACCAAAAAGTCAGACATCAAAGGGGGCCTTATGGAAGGCCGTCTCTTGTCTAATGCTGACCTCCAATCCATTGCCGATCTTCCCTCCCGGGAGGTGCTCATGGGTCAGATTGCTGGCTCCATCAATGGACTGGCCACAAAACTGGCCATGGCCATTAATGAGGTGCCGTCAGGTCTTGCCCGCGCCCTTCAGCAGCACGCTGATGGGAATGATTCATCCTCCCCTACGGACTGAGTCTTTCACGTTTTTTCCCTTTCCCTGTTGTTTTATTGTCAACCATGTCTGCCAAAACCGAAGAGATTCTCCAATCCCTCAAGTCTCTCTCCTTGCTGGAAGCCGCTGAGCTGGTCAAGCAAATTGAGGAGGCCTTTGGTGTGTCTGCCGCCCCATCAGCTGGTGTGATGATGGCTGCCCCCACCGCCGCTGCCGGTGCTGAGGACAAACCTGCTGAGGAACAAACCGAGTTTGCTGTCCACCTGGAAAGCTTTGAAGCCTCTGCCAAGATCAAGGTGCTCAAGGCGGTGCGGGAAGTCACGGGCCTAGGTCTTGCAGAAGCCAAGGCTCTGGTGGAGAAAGCACCCACCGTCATCAAAGAAGGCCTGCCCAAGGAAGCCGCTGAGGAGCTCAAGAAAAAGATCGAAGATGCTGGTGGCAAGGTGACTCTCAAGTGAGGTCCGTGGCCCAGCAATGGGCTGGGCCAACAAAAGCTACGGGCAAAGAAAAACCCCTTGCAATTGCAAAGGGGTTTTTTGAGCTAAGTCAGGCTTGGGGAGTCTTTCCTTTGTTTCGACCCTTAGCCTGAGCACACTCCTCACACGGCATCTATTGTAAGCATAGAAAATCTTAATTGTCTAGCCTTTGGTCCAAAGATCTTCCCTCTGCCAGCAAAACCCTTGCCATGACTGAGCCTTGC
>RKSC01000085.1 GCA_007571085.1 Synechococcus sp. PNGco_S_binSS4 | reverse complement strand
GGGCCCATGGCACGGGAGGCGGAGAATCTTAACAAGACTTAACAGATCTACTGGTCCAGGTCCCAGAAGCCCATGGTCACCAGTAGCCATCCCCAGCACCCTCACTCCTGCCAGCTCCCCAGATGTTTAGCACTTCGGCTCTGGTGCCGGCTGAGGAACAGAAGCTATTCCTCTGGTACCATTTCTGCCACTTTCTGCCAGGTCAGCCTTGCTGGGGTGCGGGGTTGAGTTCATGGCAACAGGGCTTGTGGCCATCTAGGTTTTCCCGTTGAAGCGCAGTTCACCGGAGACCTGAAGGCTCAGGTGGGGGGAGATGTGTTGGAAACGGGGGCGCAGATCAGCCAAGGCTTCAGGGGTTAGCCAACCCAGCTGGTCCATCAGGTGTAAGGCCACGGCTTGCTTGGCCCGCTTGGCTCCATCCTCCACCTTGATGGCCACACCAATGCCCTCATTCACCCTACCCAGACACTGGATGCCCTCTGCACCTCCCTTGCTCACCAGAGCCCCCAGCCCCTGACCCATCACCTCAGTGTCAAAGCAGTTGTCCCCAGCCACCAGCTGGGGATGGGCCCCCATGGCCCGGCAGAGGCGTTCCAGCTCAGGGGCTCCAGAGTGGCTGAGCAGGGCAAACAGCCTGGCCAACTGGGTCAGTTGCAGTTGCATGGTTGGGACACCACAATCATCAGTGGCTAGGGGAAACTCCGCTGCTGGCTGGTGCAATAGCTCAGCAAGACGCTGCAGGACTGCCTTCTGCAGGGGATGATCCGGGCTCATGTAGGTGGTTAGAGGCCAGTCCATTTGCTTACAGATGGCCAGGAAGGCAGCATGCTTGCCGGAGCAGTTGTGCTGAAGGGGACTAGAGGCACCCTTCGGTATGGGACAGCGCAGCAAACCCTCACTCAATCCTGCATTCCAAAGAATGTGAAATGCGGTGCGGGCATGGCTGGTGCTGCCGTTGTGGGACCCACAGGCAATGGCCAGATGTCTTTCCTGGAGATTGTTCTTCTCTGCCGCACCCGTGAGAATCAACAGGCTGGCCTGGAAGGGCTTAAGGGCTGAGCGGCCGAAGTTGACCCAGAAGGGATCCCCGGCACCCATGAGCAGGCGCCCATGCTGATCCACCACAGCAACGTGCACCTGATGCACCGATTCCACAATGCTGTCCCGGCACAACAACACCTTCAGGGGAACACCAGGGCTGCTGCGGTGACCCACAACAAAGGGGGAAGATGGTTGATTCATTGAGGAGTTTAGGAGCCGGAAGGGTTGCTTTACACCAGGCGACATAACACTGTGCCCAGCAGCAGCACCACAGTGGCCATGGTCATCAATTGTTGGAGCCCTAGCAGGATGGGGCGCACCTGATGCTGGGCCACCAGCCAGTCCTGCTGGCGCCATGCCAGAGGTTTTTCCCAAATCTGACCGTCATACCAGCCTGATTCCTCATACTCAATGGACTCTGCCAGCAAGCGGCGCAAGATAAAGGTCCAACCCAGCCACTGGCGCACCAGCAGCAGCAGGGGGAGCACCATGGCCCCCACAAGCCCTGCAGCCATCAGCCGGGAGGGATCCTGCTGGAGGGGAACACTGCCGCTGGCAATGACGGTGGAGATGGGAATTAGCAGTAGCCAGCAGAGGGCAAAGGGTTTGAGGCAGGTGAGAAGGTCAGGGTCAGCCCAGCGAAAAAACCAGGACTGGCGCAGCTCTTCATACTGCTGCAGTGGGCGCTGTTCAACGGGGACTGGGCAGGGAACTGGGCAGGTGCTGTCCATGGAAGCCACAACAACGAAGAAGGCAACATTCAGGTATTCAGGTGGTCGCAACCAGGTTCATAGGCATGTATGTCCCCATGGCTCCAGAAGCCTTCCAGGTCATAAAAGCGTCGCTCCTGGGCACCCATCACGTGGACGATCAGCTCCCCATAATCCAGGAGCACCCAGCGCCCTTCTGAAAAACCCTCCAGCCGCAAGGGTTGGCGCTCAGCCTTCTCCTTCAGAGCATCTTCAACGGAACGGGCAATGGCCCGCACCTGCACTGGAGACCCACCGGAGCAAATGACAAACCAGTCTGTGAGGTAGGCCACCTGGTCCACACGGATCAGCACAATCTCCATGGCCTTGCGGTCATCGCAGGCCTCCCCGGCTAGGCGGGCCATGGCGGCAGAGTCCAGGGGTTGTTTCTGGGATTGCACCAGGGCCCCTGCTATCACCTTAGCCATAGACATTCTCACTGCTGATGGCTTCTGGGCTGCCCTCGGTCTGGGCCATGTCCGCCTGGGCCTTGGTGGCGCTGCGCCTTAGGGCATCCAGACGGTTTTCATAAAAACTCCGCCTGCGCTTCTTGCGGGTTTGGGCAATTAGGAATTTTAGGGCACTGCCTAGGCTGCGATAGGCATTGGGCAGGGAATAGCCAAAGCGGCTGGCCAGGGAAATGGCCCGCTCATCTGCTGCAATGGCTTCCTGGAGACGCTTCTCAGGATTGTTTTTGAGATAGAGACGGTATCCAGCAAAGCTGGAAAGGCCCAAAGCCAGCATCAGGAGCAGACCATCTTGCACCCAGAGCTCACCAATGGCCCCACCAAGGCCAATGGCCAAAGCTGCCATCTCCCAGCCATCCCGTGGAATGGCATCATTCTGGATGCGGCCCACCTCATGCCAGAAGAGCAGGTTGCGCTGGTCCATGGCCAAGGCTTCCCAGGCCTCCAGATCAATCTGGATTTCCACCTCATCACGACCAATTTCCTCAACGGTGATCAGGGGCGGGTCAGCGGCAGCGGCAGACTCCACAAACACCCAGCTCTGCATTTCTGGTGGCAGAAGACCTTTGAGGCGCTGGAGTTCAGTCATAAATCAGGGGGAGAATGGGACGATTTTGCCGCAGTAATGTTGATAACCCCAGCCTAGCTGGCCAAGGAGGTGAACCTTGCACATCACCATGGAACCGAAGGGTGCCATGCTGGGCTTGTTTGGCTTTTGCCTTCACGGATGCCCCGACGCAGCGATCTACAGCGCATTCTCTTGCTGGGCTCCGGACCGATTGTCATCGGCCAGGCCTGCGAGTTTGACTACTCCGGAACCCAGGCCTGCAAAGCCCTACGGGATGAAGGGTTCCAGGTGGTGCTTGTCAACTCCAACCCAGCCACCATCATGACTGATCCGGAGATGGCGGATCGCACCTACATTGAGCCCCTCATTCCGGATGTGGTGGCCCAGGTCATTGCCGCAGAGCGGCCTGATGCCCTGCTGCCCACCATGGGCGGTCAGACAGCCCTCAACTTGGCGGTGCACCTGGCAGAAAACGGTGTTCTAGAGCGCTATGGGGTGGAGCTTATTGGTGCCAGTCTGGCGGCCATTCGCAAAGCGGAGGACCGTCAGCTCTTTAAGGAGGCCATGGGCCGTATCGGTGTGGATATGTGCCCCTCTGGCACTGCCGCTAACCTGGTGGAGGCCCAAACCGTGGCTGAGCAGATTGGCAGCTATCCCCTGATTATTCGCCCGGCCTTTACCCTAGGTGGCAGTGGCGGTGGCATTGCCCACAACCATGATGAGCTGCTGACCATTGCCCGCGGTGGTTTGGAAGCCAGCCCCGTGGGTCAGATTCTGATTGAACAGTCCCTCCTGGGCTGGAAGGAATATGAGCTGGAGGTGATGCGGGACCAGGCAGATAATGCCGTGGTTGTCTGCAGCATCGAAAACCTAGATCCCATGGGTGTGCATACCGGTGATTCCATCACCGTGGCCCCAGCTCAAACCCTGACAGATAGGGAATACCAGCGGCTCCGGGATCAGTCCCTCGCCATTATGCGGGAGGTGGGGGTGGAAACAGGTGGCAGCAATGTGCAATTTGCTGTGAACCCGGTGGATGGGGCCGTGGTGGTGATTGAGATGAATCCACGTGTGAGCCGTAGTTCTGCATTGGCCAGCAAGGCCACCGGCTTTCCCATTGCCAAGATGGCTGCCCGCCTTGCTGTGGGCTACACCCTGCCGGAAATCCTCAACGACATCACGGGCAAAACACCGGCCTGTTTTGAACCCAGCATTGATTACGTGGTGACCAAGATTCCACGGTTTGCCTTTGAAAAATTTCCCGGTGCCCAGCCCATGCTCACCACCTCCATGCGCTCTGTCGGTGAGGTGATGGCCATCGGCCGCTGCTTTGAAGAGTCTCTACAAAAGGCATTGCGGGGCCTGGAGATTGGCCGTGGGGGATGGGGCTGTGACCGGTCTGAGGCTCCCATAGATTGCCATGTTCTGGTTGGTCAGCTGCGCACCCCTACCCCGGAGCGGATCTTTCAAGTGCGCCAAGCCCTGGAACAGGGTGTTCAGGAGCGGGAGCTTCAGGAGCTAACAGGCATTGATCCTTGGTTTTTGGCCAAGCTGCGCCATCTGTTGGAACTGGAGCGTAGGTTGCTGCGGGACCGCCCTCTCCAGGAGCTGGATGGTGCCACCATGCTCATTTTGAAACAGAATGGCTATAGCGATCAGCAGATTGCCTGGGCCACGGATAGCCATGAGCTGGAGGTGCGCCGTTGGCGGCAACAGCTGGGGGTCAATGTTGTTTTCAAGACCGTTGACACCTGTGCTGCAGAGTTTGCCTCCCGCACCCCTTACCACTACAGCACCTATGAAGAAGCCGGTGCATGGCTTCAGGAGGATGGCACCTTAAAACCCCATCCCCCCGCCACGGAGGTGCTTCCAGAAACAGGGCGCAAGGTGCTCATTCTAGGGGGAGGCCCCAACCGCATTGGCCAGGGCATTGAGTTTGATTATTGCTGCTGCCACGCCTCATTTGCCTTGCGGGAGCAGGGCTGGGTCACGGTGATGCACAACAGCAATCCAGAAACTGTTTCCACGGACTATGACACCAGTGATCGGCTCTACTTTGAGCCCGTCACCTTGGAAGATGTGCTGAATGTCATTGAGGCGGAGCGACCCGCTGGTGTCATAGTCCAGTTTGGTGGCCAAACCCCATTGAAGCTGGCCATGGCCCTGTTGGGGTGGATCAATACTCCAGAAGGTGAACGCACTGGTGTGCGCATCTGGGGTACTTCACCTGAATCCATTGATGCTGCTGAAGATCGGGAAGGATTTGAGCGGCTGCTGCGTCGGCTGGCCATCCGCCAGCCCGCCAATGGCCTGGCGCGAAGTGAGCCAGAAGCTTTGGCTGTGGCCGAACAAATCGGCTACCCGGTGGTGGTGCGCCCCAGTTACGTGCTGGGGGGCCGTGCCATGGAACTGGTGAGCAACCGGGATGAGCTGAGCCACTACGTCAAGCACGCTGTTCATGTGGAACCCAACCATCCCATTCTCATTGACCAATACCTGGACAATGCCATCGAAGTGGATGTGGATGCCCTGGCAGATGGTAAAGGGCATGGGGTCATTGCCGGCATCTTGGAGCACATTGAGCCCGCTGGCATCCACTCGGGGGACTCTGCCTGCTCCCTCCCCAGTGTCAATCTCACTGCGGCTGCTCTGCAAACCATCCGCCAGTGGACCCACACCCTGGCCCAGGCCCTCCAGGTTGTGGGTTTGATGAATGTTCAGTTTGCAGTGCAAAACCACCAGGTTTACATTCTGGAGGCCAATCCCCGTGCATCCCGCACTGTACCTTTTGTGGCCAAGGCCTCCGGATATCCCCTGGCCAAATTGGCGGCCCGGCTTATGGCAGGTGAAACCTTGCAGCAGGTGGGTCTCACGGAGGAACCGTCCATCCCCCTGCAAACCATTAAAGAGGCGGTATTGCCCTTTAAGCGTTTCCCCGGTAGTGACAGCCTGCTGGGCCCAGAGATGCGCTCCACTGGGGAGGCCATGGGCAGTGCCTCCAGCTTTGCCATGGCCTATGCCAAAGCGGAGCTGGGTGCCGGGGAGCAACTACCCCTCCAGGGCACCGTGTTTCTCTCCACCCATGATCGGCACAAGCAAGGGCTGGTGCCCATTGCCTGTCGTCTGGCGGAGCTGGGCTTTGCGTTGGTGGCCACCGGGGGCACGGCTGACTGTCTCCGTAAGGCCGGCTTAAGGGTGGCCACGGTCTTGAAGGTCCATGAGGGGCGCCCCAACATTGAGGACATGATTCGTTCTGGCACCATTGGCTTAATCATCAATACACCAATAGGTGGCCAAGCCACCCACGATGATCGCTACCTGCGCCGTGCGGCAATTGACCATGCTGTGCCCGTTATCACCACCCTGGCAGCAGGGCGAGCTGTCAGTGAAGCCATCGCTGCTCTGCAGGAAACAGAGCTCACCATTGCTGCTCTCCAGGACATCCACAGCTGACCGTGGGGTTGAGGGGTTTCTCAACTAGGGGGTTTGACCTGCCTTCCCTGGCTGCCCACACCCCCATGGATCAAGGAGCTGGCCTTGATTACGATTACAGGTGCATCACGGCTTACACT
>RKSC01000157.1 GCA_007571085.1 Synechococcus sp. PNGco_S_binSS4 | reverse complement strand
TAGGCCATGGGAGCCCTTGTCAAGGCTCCCGGTAAATGATCCGCCCTTCCAGGTCATTGGTCACCTGGATGCAATCCAATTCCATCAAATTCTCCAGCTCCTTGCGAATCACATTGCTGGGCAGTTGCAGCTCCACCAGGGCATCATTCATTGTAAAACCCCGTGCACCACGGTGCCGCGCCAGGGCTAAGATCCGTTGCTCCGGTGAAATTGCCCCTCCTATGGATACATCCTTCAGGGACTGCTTCATGGTGGACCCGGGAGGCTCAGATGAAGGAACCTGAAGGTTAAAAACTCTTACATGCTCAGGAATTCGGAACAGGTCAATCAAGTTGCCCACACCAAAGAGCCCCCAGGTCACTAGCCAGAGCACACCCGTTTTCCAACGCCCAACGTAAAAACGGTGCAGGCCCGATACCCCAAAGAGGCAGGCCAACCACAGCAGATAGGCAACGCCCACCTCTCGCTTCTTGCCCGGGAAACCATTGCCTGGAAGGGTTGTCACAGCGGTTTTGCGGGGCACCTATGGAACAATACTAGACTGGGCCCACTCTTTAAGCTTTTCCCAGGCGGATGAGATCAGCGCCCACTGGGATCTCTGGAAAAGTCCCGGCCACCGCCAGGGACAAACGCCCCAGCCAGCCCCTTGTGTCCCCAACCCCTGCTCCTATTCACCTGCCCCGCACCAGCGAGAGTGACCAGCTTCTGCGCATCCGCCACAGCTGTAGCCACGTCATGGCCATGGCAGTGCAGCGCCTCTTTAAGACTGTTCAGGTCACCATTGGGCCATGGACAGAGACGGGCTTCTACTACGACTTTGATGCCCCAGAACCCTTCACCCCTCAGGACCTGAAAAAAATCTGTAGGGAAATGCGGAAAATCTTCCGGCAAGGTCTTCCCTTCCGCCGGGAGGAGGTGAGCCGGGAGGAAGCCCAGCGGCGCATTCAGGCCATTGGTGAACCCTACAAGCTGGAAATCCTCGAAGGTCTAGAAGAGCCCATCACCATCTACCACCTGGGGGATCAGTGGTGGGATCTCTGCGCAGGACCCCATGTGGCTAACACTGCTGAGATCAATGGCAATGCCGTGGATCTGGAGAGCGTGGCTGGGGCCTACTGGCGAGGGGATGAGACCAAGGCCCAATTGCAGCGCATCTACGGCACCGCTTTTGAAACCCCGGAACAGCTGGCGGAGCACAAGCACCGCCGGGAGGAAGCCCAGAAGCGGGATCATCGTCGCCTGGGACGGGAGCTAGGGCTGTTTGTCTTCAGTGACCCGGTGGGTCCTGGCCTTCCGCTGTGGACACCCCGGGGCACCCAGCTGCGCAGCTTGTTGGAAGACTATCTCCGTCAGCAGCAGCAGCAGCGGGGCTATCAACCGGTGGTCACCCCCCATATCGCCAGGGTGGATTTGTTTCGTACATCTGGGCATTGGCAAAACTACAAGGAAGACATGTTCCCGCTGATGGCGGAGAACCCCGCTGCCCGGGCAGCAGAAGAGGGTTTTGTGATGAAGCCCATGAATTGTCCATTCCACATTCAGATCTATAAAGCAGAGCTACGCAGCTACCGGGAGCTCCCCTACCGCCTGGCGGAATTCGGCACTGTCTACCGCTATGAGCAGAGCGGAGAACTGGGGGGGTTAACCCGGGTGCGGGGCTTCACCGTGGATGACAGCCACCTCTTTGTTGCTCCCGATCAACTGGATGAGGAGTTTCTGCAGGTGGTGGATCTTATCCTCACCGTGTTCCAGGACTTGGACCTGCGCCGCTTCAAGGCGCGACTCAGTTTCCGAGATGGGGGCAGCAGTAAATACATTGGCCACCCTGAGGCTTGGGATCGGGCGGAAGCTGCCATTCGCCGGGCCGTGGAGCATCTGGGCATGGACAGTGTGGAGGGTCCTGGGGAGGCAGCCTTCTATGGACCCAAGCTGGACTTTCTCTTCTGTGATGCCCTGGAACGGGAATGGCAACTGGGCACCGTGCAGGTGGACTACAGCTTGCCGGAGCGCTTTGACCTGGAGTATGTGGCACCGGATGGTTCCCGCCAACGACCCGTGATGCTGCACCGGGCCCCCTTTGGTTCCCTGGAGCGACTCATTGGCATCCTCATTGAGGAATATGGAGGGGATTTTCCCTTTTGGCTGGCCCCTGAGCAGATTCGCATCCTACCGGTGACTGCCACAGCCTTGGGCCCTGCCCAAACCCTGGTTACCCAGCTGTGCAGCCATGGGGTGCGGGCCACTGTGGATGGCAGTGGTGAGCGGTTGGGCAAGTTGATTCGCAAGGGGGAGACTCAAAAAATTCCCGTGCTGGCCATTCTTGGGGAGCAGGAGATCAAAGCAGGTTCCGTCAGCCTGCGCACGCGACGGCAGGGGGATTTGGGCACCCTGCTGCAAACCAGGCTGGTGGAACTGGCCTCCCAAGCCACCGCCACACGCCAGGCCGCCCTGAAACCATGACCACCACCATGGTGCTGGCGGCTGATGTGGGTGGCACCAAGACCATGGTGGCTTTGTATGGCCTCACGGAAGATGGTCAGGGCCTTTGCCTACAACACCAGCACCGTTACGCCTCCCGGGATTGGCCCTGCTTTGATCAGATGCTGGAGGATTTCTTCCACCAGAGGGCTTCTGCTGGTGGCCCGGTGGTGCAGCCCACCAGTGCCTGTTTTGCCGTTGCCGGACCAGTGCACCAGGGCCAGGCCCAGCTCACCAACTTGCACTGGGTGGTGAATCAGCAGCAGTTGATGGAGTCCCTGGGGATTCCTGTGGTGGAAGTGGTTAATGACATTGCTGTTTTGGTCCATGGTTTACCCCACCTGAGAGGCCCCATGGCGGTGGAGCTCCAGGCCGGTGAACCCCAGCCTGGGGGAACGGTGGCCATTTTTGGTGTGGGAACTGGGCTGGGCATGGCCATGGGCATCTCAACCTCAACCGGGTTGCACAGCTGCCCCAGTGAAGGGGGACACCAGGAGTTTTCCCCCTGCAACCCCCGGGAGTGGCAACTTAGGCAGTGGCTTCTGGCGGATTTGGGTCTGGAACGGCTTTCAGTGGAGCGGGTGGTGAGCGGCACAGGTCTGGGGCACATTGGCCGCTGGTTGCTGAGCACCTGCCCAGGTTCCCATCCCCTCAAAAACCAGCTCACCAACCCAACGGCGGATTTTCCCACTGCTGTTGCTGCTGGGGCCGTCCAGGGAGATTCCCTCTGTCAAGAGGCCCTGGCCCTCTGGGTGGATGCCTATGGCACAGCAGCAGCCAATCTTTTCCTAACCAGTCTCTCCACAGGAGGGCTCTGGCTAGCTGGTGGCGCCACAGCCAAGCAGGTGCCTCAGCTGCGCTCACCCCGTTTTCTGCAACGCTTCCAACAGGTGGGGCGGCTCCAGCCCCTAGCAGCCAAGGTGCCTATCCATGCCCTAACCGCACCGGATGCTGGGCTATTTTCTGCTGCCCAGCGGGCCCGTCAGCTGGCTGGGGCAAGTGCACCATCACCATCTATCGGGCACGGGTGAGGCTGTGGGGCAACATAGAAGCTGAACTCTTACAGGATACCGCTGTCGTCGTGCCGGACAACACCTGCGAGCGGTGCGTTATCACCGTGCCAGCCACCACTGCAAACATTGGGCCGGGATTTGATTGTCTTGGTGCAGCCCTGCAGCTCAACAACCGTTTTAGCCTGCGGCGGTTACCGGGACAGGGAGAGGCATTTAATCTGACCGTGGATGGTCCAGAGGGAACCCATCTGCGGGGTGGTAAGGATAACCTCTTCTATCAGGCTGCCCGTTGTGCTTGGGAAGCGGCTGGCCATGCCCCCATTCCCCTCGAAGCCCGGGTCTCCCTCTCTGCCCCACCGGCACGGGGCCTGGGCAGCAGCGCCAGCGCCATTGTGGCCGGTTTGTGTGGCGCCAATGTCATGATTGGCCAGCCCCTCAGTCGGGAAAAGCTGCTGGAGTTGGCCATTACGGTGGAGGGCCACCCAGACAATGTGGTGCCCTCCCTCTTGGGTGGACTCTGCCTCACTTCCCGTATCGAAGATAAGCGCTGGCGGGTGGTGCCCTGTGCTTGGCATGAGCGGGTACGGGCGGTGCTGGCCATTCCTAACCTGCGCCTATCCACCAGTGAGGCGCGCCGGGCCTTGCCATGGCATGTGTCTCTGCAAGATGCGGTGAGTAACCTCTCAGCCCTTACGGTGCTGCTCTCTGGTCTGCGAAGCGGTGACGGGGCCTTGATTGCCGATGGTCTCCGTGACCACCTCCATGAACTCTACCGTTGGCCCCTGATTCCCTACGGACTGGAAGTGCGCCAGATGGCTCTGGAGGCAGGGGCCTGGGGAGCAGTCATTAGCGGTTCCGGTCCCACCATTTTGGCATTGACCAGCCAGGAGGTGGAAGTGCAAGTGGGTCAGGCCATGGTGAAAGCCTGGCAAGAGCACCAAGTGGAGGCCCGCTTCCGAGTCGTGGGCCTGCAAAACTTCCCAGCCGTCTGCCAAGTCGTGGATTAGGCTAGGTATTTGCACTCAATTCAGAGGCAGTTATAGGATAGGCCATGGCCCTTGTGCCTTTGCACAAGGGTTTTTGTTGTCTCACCTTATGGTTTGGCCCATGGGTCTTGCCGTTCATGTCCCTTTCCCCTGGCTCAGTGCCATTGTGCTGTTGCCCCTGTTGGCAGCCCTGACCTTACCCTTGCTGCCGGGAGACCGGGTGAGCGGCCCCCGTGCCATTGCCCTTAGCACCTTGACAGCAGATTTTGTGCTGATGCTGCTGGCCTTTGGGCGCCACTTTGCTGCGGACAGCAGTGCCCTGCAGCTGGTGGAGCACATCAGCTGGATTCCTGCCATTGGCTTGCAGTGGTCCTTGGCAGCAGATGGAATAGCTGCTCCCCTGGTGGTGCTCAGCGGCCTGGTGACCCTACTAGCGGCCTTAGCCAGTTGGCCCCTGGACCGCAAGCCCAGGCTCTACTACGGTCTGCTCCTGGTGCAAGCCTCAGCCCAGGCCCTGGTTTTCCTATCCCAAGACTTTCTGCTGTTTTTCCTGGCCTGGGAGCTGGAGTTGGTGCCTGTCTACCTGCTCATTTCCATATGGGGTGGGCCACGGCGTCAATATGCTGCCACCAAGTTCATCCTCTACACCGCCCTGGCCTCCCTGCTGATCCTGCTCAGCGGTCTGGCCCTGGCCTTTACAGGGGAAAGCTTTAGCCTGGATCTAACCACCATGGCCAGCCACACCGCCCAGGGCAGTGTGGCCCTGCTGTGCTATCTGGGCTTCCTTGTGGGTTTTGGGGTGAAGCTGCCCATGTTTCCCCTGCACACTTGGCTACCCGACGCCCATGGAGAGGCCAGTGCCCCCATTTCCATGCTCTTGGCCGGTGTGCTGTTGAAGATGGGAGGTTATGCCTTGCTGCGCTTTAATGTGCAAATGTTGCCAGAGGTCCATACTCAGTTAGCACCGGCTCTGATGATTCTGGGCATTGTCAATATCATTTATGGGGCCCTCAATGCCCTGGCCCAAGACAATGTAAAGCGGCGCATTGCCTGTAGTTCCATTAGCCACATGGGCTTTGTGTTGGTGGGGATGGCCGCCATCAATAGCCTGGGCTTTAGTGGGGTGATGCTGCAAATGATCAGTCATGGACTGATTGCGGCGGCCATGTTCTTTGTGACGGGGGTTTTCTATGGCCGCACCCGCACCCTCTCCATTCCCAACATGGGGGGTCTGGCCAAAGCCCTACCCGTCACCTTTGCCCTGTTTCTCACCGGCTCCCTGGCATCCCTGGCCCTGCCAGGCATGAGCGGTTTTGTGAGTGAAATTACGGTCTTTCTCGGTGTCACCTCCGCAGACCACTTCACAACGGCCTTCCGAATTGTTGCCGTGTTGCTGGCTGCAGTGGGTCTGGTGCTCACACCCATCTATCTGCTCTCCATGTGCAGGCGTGTGTTCTTTGGACCACGGATTCCCGCCCTGGCCCAGGTGGGTGATGCCAACCCTCGGGAGTTGTTTATTGCCCTCACCCTCCTAGTGCCCACCATGGCCATTGGTTTTTGGCCCCAGCTGGCCATCCATGTCTATGAGGCCACCACCACAGCCCTGGCCCAGACTGCCGCAGCTACCCTTGTCGCAGCCTGATAGACCTGCAATGATAAACCCCCCAGCCTGTGCTTTGACATCACCATGAAACAACCTAATTGGATTGCTGCCCTGGCCAATAGGGGCAGTAAAGGTCTCATAGATCTCATAAAGGGCTGTGGTGCTCTAGCTGCAGCCTTCTTTCCCATGGGGGCCTTGCTGCCCTATCAAGAGGTTGCCCATGGCCAGCCTGAAGAAACGCCACCAGAGACCAGAGACAATCTGCAGCGCCTGATTGAGGCTTCAAAGCGTAGAAGTGAAGAGAATAAATGCACCATCTTACGTCAGCAAGGCAAGCCTTGTTCTCTTGATAGTTCTG
>RKSC01000016.1 GCA_007571085.1 Synechococcus sp. PNGco_S_binSS4 | reverse complement strand
CGGCTGAGACTTATCCCTAGTTGGGAAGGAGGTGTCTGTGTCCCACAGTTGTATGGCCCAGGGTCTGCAGTTCGCGGAAAAAGCCTTCTGAGGTCTTCCCTTACCCCTTGGTAGAGCAAACCAGGAAGACAACTGAGGTTCCGCAAGAATGAGCGGGCCCGATGAGAGCCCCTAGCCAGCATCCCTGGTTAGGGGCATCATTTTTTCCTCAGATTTGTGCCATAATGAGTGGGCTCATTCAAACAAGAGGTACCCTGTTATGGTTCTGGGGGAAGCAACAATCAAAGCCAAGCTGCAAGAGTTGAGTGGGAACTGGCAACGGCAAGGTCAGCGCCTGGTCCTCCATGGCAGATTCAATAACTTTGTCGATGCCATGGCCTTTGCTCAAGCCATTACCCCTCTCGCGGAAGCCCAAGGCCATCACCCTGATCTGGAGATTGGCTGGGGACGCTGTACCGTCCTGCTCACAACCCACGATGATGGGGGCAGCTTGACGGAGAAAGACTTCAACTTGGCAAAAGCCATTGACCAGATTCGCTAAAGCAGTCTGTCCACAGAGGAAACCCACACCACTTTTGATGAACAGCAATCCCTGGCATAACCAGGGATCTTTGTTCAAGCATCCCAGGGTTCAGGTGTTGCAACCCCTGGAGGACGTGATGATTGGTCTAGCTTCCGTAAAGATGCCTCCCAGGACTCTCCAGGAACAGCACTTTGAGGTAAGGGTGTCTGGGGTGAGGTGTCAGTGCTGGCAGGAGCTGGAGGGGCAGAAGCCACAGGAGCTGTAGGTGCAACAGGAGCTGTTGTAGGTGCAACGGGGGCTGCCACCGGTGTTGGAATTGGAGCCGGAGCAACTGGAGCAACTGGAGGAGCCGGAGGTGTGGATGGGGGAGCAACTGGAGCTTCTACTACTGGCACAGGGGGAGACTGTGGGACAGCAGGAGATGGTTGTGTTGGCTCAGGGGCTGGAGCAGGAGCAGGAGCAACATAAGCAGCTGGTGGAGCACTCTCCTCCACAGCATCAGGGGCAGATGCACTAGACATCATGTCCTCTGAGCGATTCTTAGGCACAAGGCGAATACCTTTGCGTTCCAGCTTGATATCGAACTCATCCCCTGGTTGCAGTCCAAGGAGAGCAGTGTAGGCCTTGCCCACCAGCAAGTTGCCATTGAAATGAACCTTGGCAATGTAGCTGAGCTTCCGGCCCGCTGAATCTCTACGGGTAGCACCTTCCCCAGCACCACCGAACTTCATCCCCTTGGCTTCTAGCAGTGCCTCATAGAAGGCCGTGTAGTTTAGCCGTTGAGAGCCATCCTTGCGGGGAGTAACGTAGCCGCAAGAGCGCACAACATCTGATTTAGCCACAGAGCTGAGCTCTTTGACTTTTGCAAGCAGTTCAGGACCTCGAAGCATTCCTAGGAACCGAGTAGGTACCCCTAAATGCTACATCACAACCTTCCTTCAAGGCCACCTCAACTCCAAAAAATACCTTTTCTGCAGCTGAGCCCTAGATCCAACGGCTGGTCAAGCAGTAGGCCAGGACCCATCTATGGCCATATGGTATGGATCCATTCTGAACTTATTCTACAAGGGCCGGTAGAACCAGATCTGTCCTCTGCAAAAGCGCACTGCGGTCAAGACTGCAAGATGTGGTTCAGCGGTATGCACATTAGGTGTTGGCGGGATCCACCAATAGTTCTTCCCTGGAGGTCATAGAAGTTAAAGTAGGCCACTGCCAGGCTGGCCAGGGCTTCCCCTCCACCTGCACACCTACAGGAATCACCTGTTTCCGTTCTTGTTCTAGTCCTAGCTTAGGACCACCATAGGGCTGTCGCCTCCATCCCGTCCAATTGAATGGATGTAAATCAGCCCACAATGGTCAAAACTCCTGCAAGGTGGTGGAGAGCAGACCAGGGCCGCCTATGGATAAACCTGGTCTTGATCATTGTTTCCGGGGCACTGGCTGGGTTCAGCGCAGGATCTTTAGGTATTCTTCCCCTGCTTTGGTTGGCTTTGGCAACCCTCTGGCAGTGCCTCAGTCACCGCTCTGTTGTTCAAGGGCTTATGCCAGCTGCTGCCTGGGGTGGGGCAGCGCTCTTGAGTAGTCACATTTGGCTACTTTGGCTTCATCCTTTAGACTGGGTTGGTGTTCCCAATGCCCTGAGCTGGCCGCTCACCTTGTTGCTCTGGCTATTGGTGGGTGCCGGTGGATCTCTGACGGTGTCCATCTGGTGGTGGCTGGCACGGTTCTATCCATTGCAGCAATTTCATGGTGGGCTGACCATGGCCCTGCTGTGGGGATGTGGGGAAGTGCTGCTGGCCCGGGGACCCTTATTTTGGTTGGGGCTGAGTGCAGTGGTGGCACCCCATGACCGTGCCTTAGCTGGTCTAGGAAGTTTTGGGGGACCAGGATTACTGGCAGCTGTACAGGTGTTGGCAGGCTGGTGGATCTGGCGTTGTTGCTGCTCCACCTCCCACCGGCGCCGCCGTTGGTTAGCTGGAGGAACTGGGGTGATCTTGGTCCTCCATGGCATTGGTTTTGTGGGCCTGGCTGGCACCCAGGGGCCTACCATCCCCATGGGCGTGCTGCAACCGGTTATTCCCACCCGGCAGAAGTTCACTAGAGCAGCCATGGTGGCTCTGGAGCAGCGTCTTGAGCTGGCCATGGCAACCTCTGCTCAACAAGGGGCATCATGGCTACTCCTTCCCGAAGGCACCTTGGCCCTGGATCAGGGTCCCCCTGGTGGTGCTGCCCTGGGTCTGGTGGCTGGTGGCTTTCGTCGTCAGCAGCAAGGACTACGCAGCAGTTTGCTGGTTTATCCTGCTGGTTCCAGCACCCCCGCCCTGGCTTTGGATAAGCACCGTCTGGTGTTACTGGGGGAATGGCTGCCCTGGGGTGGGCTGCTGGAGAATTTTGGCCTCTCCGCTGTTGGTGGTCTCCAGCCCGGGCCAGGGGATCGACTGCTGGCAGGTGAACCATTGCCCTGGCGAGCCGGTGTGGCCATCTGTTACGAAATCGCCCAGTCCCATGGTTTGGCCCATGCCACCCACAGGGGTGCTCAACTGCTGCTTGCCGTGGCCAATCTGGATCCCTATCCCAGGATCTTGCACCAGCAGTTCCTGGCTCTTGCCCAGCAACGGGCCATTGAAACCAGCCGTTGGCTGGTGGCGGCCAGCAATACTGGTCCCACGGCCCTCATCAACAGCAGAGGCCAAATAACAGCCCAGCTGGAGCCTGCTGTGGCCACCTCCACCGTCTGGCAGGTGCCTCTGCGCACAGAACTGACCCTCTACAGCCGTCTTGGGGATTGGCCCCTGCTCATGTCCGGGTTCTTGCTGGCCCTCATATGTGGCCATCCCCCCATGCACCAACCCCCTAGTACCCCAATCTAGACCACCACAACAGGTAGTCTAGATTGGTGGGGAAGGCGGCGATGGAGCCAAGGAGACTCGAACTCCTGACCCCCTGCATGCCATGCAGGTGCTCTACCAGCTGAGCTATGGCCCCAATGGAACTCTTGGGGAAGAACCCCTAGTGCCCCTACCAGTGAACACTTGTAGCACATGGGCAGCCAGATGGGCAAGGCCCCAGCTCCATGGTGCTGCTGAACGATGGTGCTGCTGAACGCCGCCGGTTTCTTGTGGGGGCCCAGCGCATTGTTCGCCTAAAGCTCCCTCTAACTTGGCCTGAGTCCTTGGGCTGACCATGCTCTTCACAATCCTAAACATCCCCCTCTCCCAGGCTCAGGGCAACCCATCTGGGTAATGGAGCCAGGGTAAGGTCTGGCACCAATGGCTTTCAGAGCTACATTTAGCCCTAGTCCCTAGTTTGCCCTCTTAACACCGTGAAGCACCCACAACCCCAGGCCCCAAGGCACAGCAGCTGTGACCCTGTGACAGGGTCAGACCCCACCTGCTCCTGGGTTGGAGAGGGCTCTGAACACAAGGTTTACTCAAGGCAGTACTCAAGGCAGGGGGCTTCAGGTGGTCATCGGCTGGGGCATGGTCTAGGTCGGCTGAGCTCCTCCTTACTTGTGGCCGGTTGGGCATTGGCAGGAGCTGCTCAGGCCCAGACATTTGATTCGGTGGTTGTCTTTGGTGACAGCCTGAGCGATCCGGGGAACGTAGCTGCTCTTCAGAACCTGGTCCTACCACCCGGGCTCCGTTACCCCTCTGGAACAAACTTTTCCACCAATCCCGATTGGGTTTGGTCCCAGTGGGTGGAACAGTTTTATGGAGGTCCCGGTGCCTATCAAGATCCTACATCAGGAGGGAATAATTATGCTGTTGGGGGTTCCTGTGTTGGCTCAGCCCTTGGTGGCCCTGGTTCTGGTTGCCAGACAGCAATAATACGTAATCAAATAGATTCCTATCTTCTTCGCGACGGGCAAGCAAATCCTAACTCACTCTACACCATATGGGGTGGAGCAAATAATCTTCTTGTCCCTGTAGAAGCAGCTCTTGGAGCCGGCAATCCACTGGACCCGTCATCATACTCAACCTTATCTGCTCTTTCTCGGCAAGTTGCCCATGACTACTATTTAGATATTGAATATTTGCAAGGAAAAGGTGCTCAGAACATAGTAATTTTCAACATGCCACCCATTGGCTCCACGCCAAGCATACTAGACTCTCAATTGGGTCAACTTTTGGGTAGTCAAGGATTGTCAGCAGTTGAAAACTTAATTAATCAGAATGCTGCAGTTACATTTAATGATGCTCTTAATGAGCATCTTGAATCCCTAGACCACGGAATCATTGCCGTTGATACCTACAAGCTCTTCTGGGAAGTCAAAAATGCTCCAGATCTCTATGGGCTGGAAAACACCACAGATGCTGCATGTACGGGCACGGCAGTCCCTCTTCTTCCCTTTGGAGACGCTTGTGGTCCTGCTGGCTCAGCCTATCCCTACACCTACCAGCCTGGCAGCAATCAAACCTATCTCTTTGCTGATGACGTCCACCCCAGTGGTGCAACAAATAAGATGCTAGCCAATGTGGTCATCTCCACAGTATCTGCCCCTGTTCAGGTGTCCTTGGCTGGTGAAGGTGGTCTACATATGGCGAAAATCCACCGGGACAGCATAACCCAGGGCGGGTCTTTGAGTGTGCCGGTACCTGAAACCAAGACCCACTTATGGTTTGACGGTGGCTTCGCCTCAGCGGATCGTGATGATGGTTTGCCAACGTTCGGAGATAATTCCGCCAACTATAGGGTCTTCACCCTGGGGGCCACCCGTGATTTGTCCCATGGCTTTAGCCTGGGCACAGCTGTCACCTTGGGAAACCATAACAACACTGTTCCCATGCAGGATGATGTGACAGGTGCCACCTTGGATAGTGAAGCAATCCTGTGGTCAGCCTATGGGCAATGGAACTATGGACCCCTGGAGCTAACGGGCAGCTTAGGGCTGGGCAGCACGGATGTGACCATAGAGCGCAGCATTATGCTTGGTCCAACGGAACGCAGGGAAAAAGGATCCACCACCACCAAACACTTTGGTGCCACCCTGGGCTTTGACTACATGCTACCCAATGGTGGCAACAGCTTCAATCACTGGGTCTCAGGTGGATTGGGTTGGCTGAGCCAAAACACGGATGGCTATCGGGAGGAAGGTAATCAGGCAACAGCAATGAACTTTGGCAAGTTCAGCCGGGACTCCTTGGTTCTAGGGGTTGACTACATGGTGGAATTTCCCAGACAATTCCTAGGTAATAGCATCCGTCCCTATGTACGAGTTGGCCTTGAGCGGGAAATGAGAACAGATCCCATCCGGGTCTCCGCAGGGGTGAACAGTATTCCTGGGGCTGGTTTTTCCCTGGATGGTTTCCAGCCAAACGCCGACTCTGTCCTCTTGGGAACTGGTGTTGTGGCTCACCTAAGTTCCCTGATCCAGGGTCGCTTGGACTACACGCTGCGCAAACAAGGCCAGTCCTTCCGCTCCCATCAGTTTGAGGTTGACCTGGGCTTGAGATTTTAGGACTCCCTTCTTTAGGACCCCCTTCAGCAACCTTCTACTTGATTCTAGGTTCTAGATTGAGAACATCTGAATGATTGGGCAACAGCCATGCAGCTCCTGCCACGGCGGTTGACACCACAACTGGCCTTACTGGCTTTGGGCTGGCTGCCCACGGGCATCCTGGTCAGCTCTCTCATCCGTCAACATCCTTTGGGGGAATGGCTGCACCTGTGGCCTGCTGCTCCTGCTGGGCTTCCCCTGGCTGGGGCCATATGGCAGTTGTATGGGCTGGGTTATCCCCGTGTGGCCTGGTGGATGATGGCCCTGTTGGGTTTTGCCACAATTCCCACCGTCCTGGGTGCTGGTCTCCTGGGCCCTGTGGCCATGGTGGTGGCTGCAGGGGTGGTGAGTCTTCCCGCCTGGCTGATGATCTTCCTAGTTGGGCGGCGTTCCCAAAGACAACGGTGTGAGGCCCCAGGGGATCATCCACCACCTAACCATAGGCAGGGGTAGACCACCCTCTGGG
>RKSC01000080.1 GCA_007571085.1 Synechococcus sp. PNGco_S_binSS4 | reverse complement strand
CAACCATCAGAAAGAACTCCTGGAGAAGACACGCAGCAGCTGTTTAGCCTCCTTTGAAAGGCTGGGGCGTAGCAAAGTTGAGGTGAGGGACACAGAGATGAGGCGCTTTGCAGTAAGCTTCGCCAAGCTCAAGAACGTGAGCCTCACCGATGTGCCCTCCATGGGAGACTTCCCTCAGGACACATTGGAAGCCATGGAGAAGGTGGCCACTAACTTTGCAGTTGATCCTGAAGTTATCGGCAGCAGCTTAGCCGCTGGGGGTGCTGCTGGCTTAGCCGCCGCAAGCACAGCCTATGTTGCCGTCGGTGCATTGGGAGTCGCAAGCACTGGTGCTGCGATTTCAGGTCTTTCCGGAGCTGCTGCTACAAGTGCCACCTTGGCCTGGTTTGGAGGGGGTGCCCTCTCCGCAGGAGGCTTGGGCATGGCTATTGGCACCGCAGCTCTGGGATCCATTGTGGCTGGCCCCGCAATAGCCATCGGGAGTATGGTGCTGAACAACAAATACAAAGATGACCTGGACAAAATAGCTGAGGCTACTAAACGGATGAAGATGATGGAGGCTAAAACTTCGGTGATCCAGAGCCGGGCTGACCAGATGGATATGTTCCTCGGTCAGCTTAGGGAGCCACTCCACCAATCTCTGCCCCAGCTTGAGACCATTGTGGATCGGGAGACGGATTGGCGACAGCTTTATTCCCAAGAGCAAGAAGCCGTTGCTGTGACCACGTCGGTGGCTTACTTAATCAGTCAGCTGATCCATGCCCCACTCGTTGATGCTGAGGGGAAGGCCGTTGAGGAGACAAAAGAACTCCTTGAGAATATAGAAGAATTCCTTAGGAAGCACTCCACAGCTTGAGACCATTGTGGATCGGGAGACGGATTGGCGACAGCTTTATTCCCAAGAGCAAGAAGCCATTACTGTGACCACGTTGGTGGCTTACTTAGATGCCCCCGGTAGTGGAGAATGAAACCCAGCCCACCAGTCCCGTGAACCAGCCCCCCCACCTCCTCCAGCGGAAGCAGACTGAGGGCCGCCAAAACCTGCTGATTACCCTCAGTCTCCTGCTGACCCTGCTGGTTTTTTGGGGTCCGCCACTACTGAACAGTCTGGAGCGATCTTCTGTGCAGGGTGTAATTGAGCAGCGGCAGCTGGAGTTACAGTCCCTGGCCCAACAGGCTTTTTACAGGGAAGTCCCCACCAATACTCCAGACCAAAACACCCCCCTGCTGAGTCAGCAGCTCTTTGGCCCTGATCCCCTCCATGATCTGGCCCATACCCTCCAGGAACGCCAGCAGAACTCCACATCCCCCGACCCTGATCTGCAGCTGCGCCTGGTGCTGGTGCTGCTGGCTATCAACCAGCCCCATGAAGCGCTCCCCCTGGTGGAGCACCTAAGCTCCCATCCAGCCGAATTATCAGGGGCAAAACTCACCCTCCACCAGGCCCTATTGCAACGGGTGGCGGGTAGTTCCACTGCAGCCTCGGCTCTGGACGGCCTGGGGAATGAGCTCCTGGTAGATGCCCTCCCCAACCATCCCCTCTACCAGTCCTTGGCCTGCTCAGCCTTAGACCTGGACCGCCCCTTTTGCCATGACAGCCATGGTGGTGCCCTATGGCGCCTGGTACTGGTGAGCTTGGTGGGACCTCTGGCCTTGGTCAGTGGGCTGGTGCTCTGGCTGGTGCAGTTGGGACGCTTCCTGTGGTCCTGGAACAGACCCCGACCATCCCCACCCCAGCTCACGGCTCCCCTGACCGTGCCCGCCCTCTTGTTGTTTTTCTTTGGCGGTGTTGTGGTGTTGGGCAATGTTAGTGGGGGTCTTGTTTTTCTGGCTCTGCAACCGTGGCTGCACAGCAGCAGCAGTCAAGGGCAAGCCCTAAGCACCATGCTGCTTTATGGGGGGCAGGCCCTTCCGGGGCTGGGGGTTTTGGCCTGGCAGCGGCGAAGGGAGGGGCAGTCTGGCTGGCAATGGCTCCACTGGCGCCTGGGCTGCAGGTCACTACCTATGGCCCTCCAGTATCTCCTGCTGAGTCTTCCCCTGGTGCTACTGACCAGCTGGGGGGTATCCCAGCTGTTTCCCCAGGCTGGGGGCAGTAATCCCTTGCTGGAGCTGGTTCTGGAAAGCAAAGACTGGACTGCTTTGGCTCTCTTTGCCTTAACAGCCTGCCTGCTGGCACCCCTTTATGAAGAGTTGGTCTTCCGCGCCACGATTTTGCCCACCGTGGTCAATGCCTACGGTGCGGTGGTGGGTGTGATCCTGAGCAGCCTTCTATTTGCCGCAGCCCATCTGAGCCTGGTGGAGTTTTTTCCCCTCCTGATCTTGGGTCTGGGTCTGGGTTGGCTGAGGCTCAGCAGCGGCAGCCTCAGTGCCTGTGTGCTCATGCATGCTGCCTGGAACAGCTACACCCTGGTCAATCTGGCTCTCCTGGGCCTGTGATCACCGCTTAGATGGTGGTTTCTGCCCAAAACGTGCCCCTTGCCAATACCTGGCCCGGCTGGGTGACCAAATACTTTCACTTTTGCTTTTACCATCTGCTGAGGCCCTGCAACCCATGGCCATGGTCAGCACATCAATGCCCTCCTTCCCTAAGCGTGGCCGTCCACGGCGCTTCTCCCATGGCTTAAAGCCCATCCCCCCATCCTCAAGAACCACCCATGAGCCACCAGGGCTAGCTGGTCTCCACTGGTTGGCCAACCGTCTCCTCCTCATATCCTTACTGGTCTCCGCTGTGCTCTGTGTTCTGGAGCTGCAGGTGCGCATCAATTGGAGCCGCACCTACGCCAACCTTCAGGAGGCACGCACCACCCAGCAGCAGCTGATGGAATCCCGATCCCAGCTGATGGCTAGTTTTGCAGCAGAATCCCCATCCCCCCAGACAAATGAAGGGGATCTTCTAATCAGCCAAGATACTGAAACCCTGGTGTTGCCAGCCCCTAGGGTAACCCATCTCAAACCCCCAGCCCCTTCCGGTGGGCTGGGCTGGCTCCAGATGACACCCATCCTGCGAGGCTATTGACCCTTGAAGCGTTCCCGTCCATACGTGCAGCGCTCCAAATCAAAACCCTTATCCAGGGTGCGACTGTTCCTGATATTTCTCCTGTTGTTAGTTCCTCTCCTTGGCCTGGCTGCACGTCTGTTTTGGCTGCAGCTGGTTCAGGGAGAGGCTCTGGCCCAGAAAGCCCTTTCCCGTCAGGTATATCGGGCCAAGTCCTTGGGTATGCGACGGCCCATTATTGATCGGCAAGGGGAAATACTGGCCTGGGATGAGGTGAGGGCCCGGATCTGGGCCCATCCCATTTATTTTCAGTTTCCCGGTGATAGGGATGGTCAGCGGCGGTCCGTGGCAGAAGTGAGCCAGAAACTTGCTGCCCCTCTGGAGCTATCAACAGCTGAGCTGGAAAAACGCCTCTCTGGACAAGCCACCGGTATCCGCCTCATGGAAAACCTGAGCTTGGCAAAGGGGGAATTGGTTAAGGCTCTGGGTATCAGCGGCATTGATATTGAGACCTACCCACAGCGTCGCTATCCCCAAGGGCCCCTCTTTGCCAATGTGCTGGGCTTCTTGAATTTGGAGCGCCAACCCCAGTCGGGTCTGGAATTGAGCCGGGACGAGCAATTGCAGCAGCAAGAGAGCAGCCAATGGCTCCTGCGCAGCGGCAATGGTGTGGTGCTGCCCATCGGCCTACCCATCGGTGCCATACGGGAAGACACCCTGCAACTGCAGCTGAGCTTGGATACCCGTCTGCAGCGCGTCGCCCATGGTGCTCTGGCCAAGGCTGTGGAGCGATGGCAGGCCCTCCGTGCTGTGGCCATGGTTATGGATGTGAGCAACGGGGAACTACTTGTCATGGCCTCACAACCCAGCTATGACCCCAATCGCTTTTGGGAAGCTGAACCACATCTGTTCCGTGAATGGTCTGTGGAAGATCTTTATGAACCTGGCTCCACCTTTAAGCCCATCAATCTGGCCATTGCCCTTGAAGAAGGTCTTATTACACAAGACAGCAAAGTTCATGATACTGGTACCATTCAAGTGGGCCCTTGGACCATCTCTAACCATGACAACAAAGCCAATGGCCTGATCACCATGGGCCAGGCATTGAAGGTGTCCAGCAATGTGGCCATGGTGAAGACCATGGTGAATCTGCCCCCCAAGCGCTACTGGCAGTGGCTGGGCAAACTTAGAATTGACCAGGCCCCCAATACGGATTTACCTGGCGCCACCGGGGGATATTTTAAGCCTCTCAACACCTTTGTAAGGGACCCAATCCATGGGGCCACAGTGGCTTTTGGTCAAGGCATAACCCTAACCCCCCTGAAGCTGCTACAGCTCCATGCCAGCCTGGCCAACGGTGGTTGGCTGGTACAACCACACCTTATTCAGGGCCTACGCAGTGGCACCACACTGGCATCTACAGTGCTATCCCAGCGGCAGAAGATTTTTGACACAAATGTGGCCGCCACCGTACGGGGATGGATGGTGGAATCTGGCAACAATCTGGTTATCAGCAGTTCAGGCCAGCCCATTGCTGGCAAAACAGGCACATCCCAAAAGGTGCGCAATGGCGTTTATGCACCGGATGCAATAATTGCCAGCTTTGTGGCCCATCTGCCTGCGGATCAACCCCGCTTTGTTGTGTTGGTGGTGGTGGATGAACCCCGTGGAGTTGGTGCTGCTGGCTCCACTGTGGCTTTACCCATAGCTGGTCCCATTATTGATAGCCTGGTGGCTCTGGAAAATCTTGACCTCTCCACTTAAGAGGGCAGCTTAAGATCTAGATCTTTACATAGATGATCTGCTGATGGGTGTATCTAACTATGCCAGATATGGGGTCCTCCACAAATTTGGGGATCTGCCTTCCCCAGAGACTTGTTGTCTTTGCCCCCATAGTCCAGGGAACTGAGCACGTGGCGAATGGCGGAAAGCCGGGCACGACGCTTATCATCTGAGCGGATCACAGTCCATGGTGCCACCTGTGTGTGACTGCGATCTAAGGTCTCACCAATGGCAGTAGTGTAGGCATCCCATTTCTTCAGGCCCTCCACATCCACCCAGCTGACTTTCCATTGCTTCAGTGTATTGCCCTCACGAATCAAGAAGCGGCGGAGTTGTTCTGCTCGTCCCACATTCAACCAGAATTTGAATAGGTGAATGCCTTCGTCAACCAGCATGTCTTCAAAGGGCTTCACCTGGGCGAAGAAATGCTCCCGCTGCTGATCAGTGCAAAAATCAAAAACCTTCTCCACCACGGCTCGATTATACCAGCTTCGATCAAAAAAGACTATTTCCCCATCGCTGGGCAAATGGTTAATGTAGCGCTGGAAGTACCACTGGGATCTCTCTTTATCTGAGGGCTTTGATAGTGCCACAATTCGCGCACCCCGGGGATTAAGGTTTTCTCGGAACCGTTTAATGGTACCGCCTTTACCTGATGCATCACGACCTTCAAACACAATGGTCACCCGTTGGCCAGTGTCCTTTACCCAGGCCTGTAATTTGACCAACTCCACCTGCATTGCAGCCAATTGGGCCTCATAAACCTTGCGGGATAACTGTTTGGCATGGGGATAGGATAGATCAAGAATATCTCTGCCCTTGGCCTGGTGAATGGCATGGCGGATGTGGGCTGGGGCATGGTTTTCAAAAAAGGCCCTGATTGCCCCATCAAAAGGAGGAAGCTTCATCTGCTGGCCCCTGGTTGGGTGACCGCTGCATACTATTGACCAGACCAGCTATTGACCAGACCAGACTCATTCAAACTCACCCCTAACACCACACCCCTGGGGCTGGCCAATTGAGGGGTAGTGCCCATGGAGGGTTGGTGGCAATCTGCAAGGTGGGGTCCCATGGCCATGAACATAGCTAGTGTTGAAGTTGAAACAGCACTGCAGCATCTTTGCCCATGGCCTCTCTGCTAGACCAGCTGTCTGCCATGACCACCGTGGTTGCAGATACCGGTGATCTGGAGGCAATTCGTCGCCTCACGCCTCAAGAAGCAACCACCAACCCTTCCCTCATCCTGGCCGCTGCCCAGCTTCCCGATTATCAGCAGCTCATTGATGCCACCCTGGGCACCTCCCGCCAGGTCATTGGTGACGAAGCCCCTGCAGAGGAGGTGATCAGGGAAGCCATTGACGAGCTAAGCGTCCGCTTTGGGGAAGAGATCCTCAAGGTGGTACCTGGCCGGGTCTCCACGGAGGTGGATGCCCGTCTCAGCTATGACACAGAAGCCACCATCCAAAAGGCGCGCCAGCTCATTAGGCGCTATGAAGCAGCAGGGGTGAGCCGGGAGCGGGTCCTCATCAAAATCGCCTCCACATGGGAGGGGATCAAGGCAGCAGAGGTGCTGGAGAAAGAGGGCATTCACTGCAATCTCACCCTGCTCTTTAGCCTGGTGCAGGCAGTGGCCTGTGCCGAAGCTGGGGTGACCCTCATTTCCCCCTTTGTTGGCCGCATCTTGGATTGGCACAAAAAGCAGACGGGTCGCCAGAGCTACCCGGGTCCAGAAGATCCCGGTGTGCGCTCCGTTACCCAAATCTTCACCTATTTCAAAAC
>RKSC01000070.1 GCA_007571085.1 Synechococcus sp. PNGco_S_binSS4 | reverse complement strand
GGTCCATCCCCACGTATGTGGGGAACACGCTTAGTGATTACTGGGTTTTGTCCAGGTGCGGGGCAGGGAAGTGGTCCATCCCCACGTATGTGGGAACACTACTGAATCCTAGCATGTGTTTCCGGTACCAGGTGGAATCTCTCCATTGATTTTTCCCAGGCTGCGTCCCGCACTGCGATCATCGGTAAGCCTTCCAGGTCAATCAAGGTGGAGCGGGTGAGCCCATGGGCACGCAGGCCATAGCCGGGTTCTCCTGGCTGATCCCAAGCTTGGATGATCTGACCAGTTCCAGCCTTGGCAACTGCAAGTTCCCAAAGCTTATCCCGGACCAGGCTGGAAACCTTGCCCACGTAAACACCAACGCAGACGGGGGTAAGCCATCGGCTCAGCTCACCACGTAGGGATGGGGGCACAGCTTCAAGAATCATCGTCAGCATGGAGAACACCTCCTTTTTGGTGGCTTTGCGGATCCCAGAGCTGTGCCGGTTCAGAAGTGTCTACGTTGTCACCTTTGGGTTTTGGACCGCTGTCGGAGAAAAGGTTAGCAACAGCCTTAACAAGTTGATCTTGGAGGCGTTCATAGCAGGCACGCTCCCGAAAAATGGATCGGGCTCTTGACTCTACTTTCTCCTCCCCCTGAGCAGCAGCCTCAAAAGCAGCTGGCATGCTGGTCTTCGTTTTGAAAAGATCAGCAATATCGTAGACAAATGACAGCTGCTTGCCCCTATGGATGAAACCTAGGGACAGGCTATAGCCCAGTGAGTGCAGACCAGCGGAGACAACCGCATACAGGGCGGAGTTTGCTGCTGAGAGAGCTTTGTTCACAGGGTCTGCCTGTTGCCAGCTTTTGGGGTCATAGGAACGCCCACGCCAGACAACTCCGTACCGAAGGGCAAGCTTCTGATACATGTCTCGCACTCTCACCCCTTCCTTACCACGTATTTGCTGGAGTGTTAGCTGGTTGGACAAGGGCTCTGAGAATCGAAACTGGTACATCCGCCGTACCACACGGAGATGTAGATCAGGATCAGCCCAATGCTTGGCCTGCAGTTCAATCCCTTGGCTGAGGCGTGTTTTACCTTGACCGCTGGCATAAAACTGCAACCCATCATAGCCAGTCCAAGCCACTAGGGTGCCACATTGCGCCAATACCTTAATGGCAGCATGGGTGATCCTCGTTCCAGGTCCAAGCAAAAGACAGCTTAGGTTGGCAGCAGGCAGGGTGATGCGGCCATCAGGTGTGAATGCAGCAATCGAATGCTGCTCCTGCTCAACAACAGCATGTTCAAGGTAGGCATAGCTCAGGCTATCGCTGTAGCGAGATAGAGCACGCAAATCAGTTTTTCCCATGGGATTTTTAGAGCGGTGCTACAGATAGCAGTCCCAACCCCAGCATTCGGGCATGGCCAATGCCGGTTTTGAGTCCTGTGGCCAGGGCAGCAGAATCAGTCACCTGGGCCTGCCCCTCAAGCAAAGCCGTAACCACTGTGATGGAATGGCCTTTTTTCTTGGTGCTACGCAACCTGTTGGACCGCACAACCACGGCGTTCATAGAACTGAGCCCCAGCCGTTGTCCTTGGCGTTGAAGCCAGGCCAGCTGATCGTCAGCTTTTGTCAAACCCAGGCGTTTCCGGTGACCACGGGCTGAACCTTGCGCTTGCACTCCTTTGGGCACAGTGGTCACAGTAGGATTGGCCAGCACCCGAAAACGTAGCCACTGCCCAGGATGGATAACTGTCTCTGGCTCCCATACCCGCTGGGCCAGGTCTACCCACCAGTGCTCAGGCAGCTGCTGCCAGTTAGGTACTGTCTCTGACTGCACCAAAACCACCGCCGGTTCACCGGGTCTGGTGTCTTCCAGTCTCCAGAGGAACGGCGACCGGATACGTGGTCCAGCGAAAGCACGACTCAAGGTGCGGTGCATGTCGTATGGATCACTCAGATCTTGCCTGGCCTTTTGAAGATTGAGTATAAGCTTTGCCAGGTGAAGTGTCATGAGAACTGCCCCTCAGTGTGTAGGACCAAGCGGGTGCTTACCCGCCGGTTTCCAAATTGTCGTTGGGAGAAGGAAGCCAGAGGCTGATCTGGCCTGACTTGACTGCCGTCTGGGTCCTCGATCACCATCCTCATAGACTTGCTCCCCATAGACTTGCTGGCTCCATTAGCCACAGGTGGAGACTGTTGCAGGGCTTTCTCCATGGGCAGCTCCACAATCCCCCAGGCCCATAGGGGAACGGAAGGGATGCAACTGCGACGACCCAAGCAGGGTATCCAATGGGGGTGGACCAAGGCTTGGTGGATTTTCTCCAGAAAAGGCTGTGGCCCTTCAAAGCCAGCCAGGAAGGCCGCATCGGCAAGATACCAGCGTTTGGAGACCACGGTGCTGAGCTTTTTGCCAGAGGCGCCGATGACATCCATGGCTGTATGAAAGTCCCGTAGCAGGGTCCCTTCCTGGTCAACACGCACACCAAACTTGAGACTGGAGAGATCGTCCATAGATGCGGTCCTGTCTCGGCCCATACAACAGCATAGCAAGCCGATGACAGCACTCTTGGAAGGTTCTGGGGCAGTTTGTCTGATGTCAAACCGTGCATCAAGACCCCAGGACTGCAGTGGTCCCACCAGGGGAATGAGAAGGGTAAAGGCCATCAATAGTTCTCCTGAATGCTGGCAAGTGACTGCTCAATCAATTGGTCCAGAGAGTCAATTGTGGATTCACCTTCCCAAGCACCAGTTAGATCCAACACCTTCAGCCCCAGATCAAGATTGTAGGCTTTGGCAAGGGTGTTGACTTGACGCTGAAGCTGAACCACAGACGGAGCAGCCAATCCTTGCAAGTCTTTTTCTTTACCACGCCAGACGGATTCTTGAAAGGCATTGGCCAAGGAGATGGGTTGAGTCTGGTGAACTGCAATGCCGATGAACTCGGGGAGGTTATGTGCTGCAAAGGTGTTTTGTTTGCCAGTGGGAATTGCCATGGCAGAAGCGCGCAGGAACGCTGCAACTCCTTTATAAGCCAACTCTCGGTCACCATCGAGATTCTTGATCAACTGATCCAGATTCACTGCAGCATAGCGGTAGAGACATGAGCTGTTGAACTCCACAGTGCCCAGCATCCCTGCATCAGCTTCATCGGCCTGAGTGAAGTCATCGACGGCAGTAAAGAAATCAGATTCTCTAGTGATGGTGTTTGTTGAGATGGCATGGGCCACTTGAGCTGCAGCATCCACATTGAAATCTTTGCGATTGGCAAGCATTCTGCCAAACAGGGCAATGTCAACTGCACGAGAACCACTAATGCATTCCTCAATTTTTTCCTTGAGGCCTTTTTTGGCCTTTTTGGCATCTTTCAACTCCTTCAGTTCTTCCAGGTTTTCCTGGATAACATTGGCAAGTTGATCCACACCTGTGTGACCAAGGAACAACAAATACTCCGTCTGTGGTGTGGAGTCTTCGCGGCTTTTCACCTGCAAATCCACAACTTTTAGTGCTTTCTCGATAACAGTTATGGAATCGGGAATATCCAGCTCAGTGAGCTTCTCCGCAATCAGAGCAACGATGTTGCGTGTGCGAATGCCCAGCTCTTCCTTGGTTAGAAGCTGAGAGCTACTGAACATTTGCCGGGCTGCCCGCTTGAGACACTGAGAAGAGACACGAGCGCGGCGACTGCCACCAAACATGGCGTCTTTGGGAGCGCCAGTGTCATCACGGTTCAGGCAAGAAGGAGCCACGTTTTGGATGGCGTGGAACTCAATAAAAGTAGACATGGAAATAGAAAGCGAGAGTAAATAATAGTGCAGTGAGGACCCCCATGGTTTCAGGGTCACAGACCTAATTTTCCGCCATGGACTCCTGGGGCACGTCCCAGAAAATCTGAGCCCACTTGGTCTGAACAGGGCGGTGGTGGTGATGCCACCGCAACATGTCATTGAGCAGTTGCTGCCAGTCCAGGGCAATGCCCTGGGAGGCAATCAGGGTGAGGGCAGAGCGTAGACGCCAGCGGAGCTCATCAGGGTCAGAGTCCAGGAGAGTGGTGAATCGTTTCTCGATGGAGTCCGATTTGGTCCGGCGGCGGACACTGACCATGGCCTCTGGGAATGATACGGGTTTGCCCCGCCCCTGTCGGACAACCTGAGCCCAGAGTCCAGCTGCAAGGTAGACGGTGCCGCGATCACGGTTGCGGCAGCCGTGTGTCCAGCTCTCGATCAACGGGAACGTACGGGCATCGGTACCTGGTTCAAACATCAGGCTGCGCCGGAGTGTGCCAACTAATGAGGTGTCAGACTTGCTGCGCTTCTCAAGGTGGGTGAACAGAGCTTCGGAGGAAAACTGTTTGGTGTGCTCCATGGAAAATAGGCGACGAAGAAAAATAGGCAACGAAGGGAATCGATGTGATGAAATGAATGGGAATTGGGCCATCCCGAGCGCGTGCATTGCTTTTAGTCACTCAGCCACAGCCTTGAGAACCTTGCCCAGCTTTTTCCCAGATCGCCCTGCTGCTGCCAAGGCGCGGCCATCAGTCCCTAGGGAAGACTTGGCTCGGTCCCATGTTGACCAGACAACCCGCTGCAGCGTTTTCCGCCAGTCGTCCAGTACCTGATGATGGTCCTGACCTTGGCCCAGGCAATCCACCAACTTCCAAAAATCTGCCTCCAGGGCAGCCCAGTAATGGGCCATAACCTGGGTGGAATTGAGCAATTTGCTGACATCCGCTCCTGCTGGCTTGCGCTCACCCCCATTCTGTAACCAGTCCGCGAACAAAGCACCCAATACTTTCTTTAGTTTTCCGCCGGCGGATTCCGCTAATTCTAGAGCTTCCTCAGCAATATCCTCCCCTTGGGCAGCAAGTAAGTCAGGGGGTACACGCCACTCTTCAAGACGCCACAGCACAAGCTTGGCTTGATCTGGTAACAGACCGCCAGCCAACAGTGGGATAGGATCGCAGTCCTCATCGTTCTCTCTGATCTCACCTGCATTATGGATTGTTTTTGGTGATTTTTGGTTTCCAGTGAGGGCATGAAAGTCACGCCACATGGCACGACTCTCGTCCAGCTTTAGCTGGAAGGGGCCCTTTTTTCCATCAACCATGGCTGCCATAGGATCCGGCAATGGTGTTTCTTCATGAACCAGGCCCTCTGCATAGCGGAGGTAAGTAATTGCAGTCCCGGATTCAGGTTGCTGAAACAACAGGGCTCTACTGAGCCAAGTGTACCGATTTGCTGGACCTGCAGGAACTATTTTCCTAGGTTTTTTTAGGTCCTCAATGGAGGGTGGGGACTTTTCCCAGCTTGCCCAGTCACGTTCGTAATCCTCAGCACTCTGTGGCACCAACGATAAGCCTAAAGTCTCCTGGAGCGTGTCCCCGGTGGGCATAACCAGGAGCAATCCACAAGCCAAGCCCTGGCACCCAGAATTTCGTAGTGCCCTCACCAAACCACCTGCAGTGAACTGGAGATGGGCAACCAGAGCCACCGTGGCCTGGGCTGGTGTTATGGATTCAGGCTGTAGGTCCAAGGAGCGATCCCATAGGAGGCGGTTATTCCCAGAGGCCCGCTCAGGGGTAAGCCTTGTCCAAGGAATCAGGTTTAACCCAGCCTCGGCCAAGGAAGTTACCTGGAGAAATGGGTATAGCGGGTGAAAAAGATCAAACCGCTCAGACCAGTGGTCAAGGTAGGTCTCCAGCTCCTGGCTAGGCCAATGCTTAAGGAGAGCAGCCCGCTGGCTCAGGTTCCCGGGGCCTATGGCTCTGTGACAGATGGCCAAAAGAAGTCGATAAAGGGCAAAGACCTCAGTGGGCTTGGTGGTGCCAACTCCACGCCACCTGTCTGGGAAGAGGAGCACATCATGCAAAGAACCGTTGGTCTGTGTGCCGTCGTGGGCAATCAAGGGGATCCAGGACTCCGTCAGGAGGGAGAAGCTCATGGGTGTTTGGTTTTTAGGGTCTGTAGTGGCCATTCGGCCTCCTTTACACGGTAACCAATATAGAGCTTAATGGTTTGCTCTCACGTGAGGAGCAATGTAGACACCTTCCAAAGTGTCACACCACCAAAAAATCAGGAGATAGCCGCAGATTTTGCTGCAGTCCGTGGTTCACCCCCGCGTGTGCGGGGAAAAGCGCTTTTACACGGTAACCACGGTCCATCCCCACGTATGCGGGGAAGAGGTAGGCGTTGCCTCGCCTGAACAGGATTCTAGAGCAGGCCATCTCACGTGTGCAAGGAAGAAGGATCTCAGTCGATCACTAATCCCAAATCGGGTTCCAGCCGCGCTGTCACCCTTTCTGCCTGGAAAACACCATTGTCATCCAGCCGCAGTGCATGGTGATGGGCGAGGCCAGGGCACTGAGACCAACCTGCTGGTGGCTGAGCATTGCGGATTGCACAGATCAAGCCTTTGTGACTGATGGACAACCAGTTCTCTGCCAGCTTCGGTGCTCGATCAGTTAGGGACTCAAGGTCAGAAGGGAATACTGGAATCACAGACAGCGCGGGCCGGCCAAGACGGGTGCCGAACTGAATTTCCCCTGATTCTGCAGCATCATCGTCAATTGAATGTCCCGTCCCACAGATATCCCAATCCCCTGGTTTTGCTAATGCCGCATCACGAGATTGTTTAGTCATATTTTGCTGTGTATCTTCGTGTTCTTGGAAAGAATCATTTAATTCACAAAGTAATTGATCGGTGGCAGTAGGTTCCCATTCACCATAAACTTGCTGAACTGCCAGGTCAATATGGTCCGGTAAGTTTAGCACAGAATTATCCTTAAGCCAGGCATGGGATCTGAGCACTATCCAGCGATCATAGACTATGCTCAGCTTCTTTGGTGGCACCTGCTGATCTAAACCTGATACCAACACAAGTGGCTGTTCAAACCCTGGGGGACGTTGGCGATCATGGCGGTGGATTCTCCCAGCACGTTGCAACACCAGATCAATGGGGGCTGGATCTGTTATCAGCACATCCATGTCAATATCAAGAGACTGTTCCGCCACCTGGGTAGCCACCAGCACGTGTCCTGCCCGCGCGTCTCCATCGGGGCCAAATTTCTTTAACACACCCTGTTCGATGATTAGACGCTGGCTCATGGGGAATCGCCCATGAAAGAGGGTGCGGTCTACACCGATGATTGCACAATAGAGTTTCTGAGCTCTAGCTACTGTGTTTACCACCAGCAGGACCCGTGCTCCGGCTTTTGCCATGGCAGTGGCACGAGCTGCCACATCGTCTGGATCAATCCCCTGAACCAGCAGTTTCTGAGAGCGGCTGGCAGAAAATGGCAGGGACTTGATAGAATCTGGTGAAGCCCAACTAATTCTGGGGTAAGCAGTTGATGGCACCTTAGCATCGGCTTCACCTGCCCAAGCACGCAGAATTGCATCCCGTCGCTCACTGGGTAAGGTGGCAGACATGAGCACAACAGGACAGCCTAGCTGTTGGAGCCAACTCACTAGCCGTTCAATCAGGCCGCCAGTATAAGCATCATAGGCATGAACCTCATCAAGAATGACAGTTCTACCAGAGAGTCCGAATAAGCGGACGAAGCTGTGGCGAGCATTGAGCACACCGATGAGTGCTTGATCCACTGTTCCAACCCCCTGTGGGCAAAGGAGGCTGCGTTTTGAGCCACGGAACCACCATCCTGCTTTTACAGCACTGTCAGTGGTGCCAAGCCCCACTTGCCGCAATCGGTTGGCTGCAGCAGCTGGACCACCGGCACCGTGTGCCAAGGCAAGCTGGGTCTTTCCGTCAGCAGCCCGTTCAAGGAATTGGCTTATTCTGGTAAACAGTGCATTACTGGTGGCTTGAGTAGGCATGGCCACATACATACCACGATGACCAGGAGCACAACTGAAGCCTGCTTCCGTCTTGCCCTCGCCCATGGGTGCCTCAATTACCACCAAGCAAGGCTCATTATCCAATTGATCTAATACCCAGGCCATGGCTTGTTGCAGTGGACGGGGTTCCATTCCATCACCCAAGGCCAAAGCAATTGCCTCATTGCCGGAGTTGACTGTGGCCAGTCCTGCAGCATCCAGTCCCACCTCATGTAGTGCTTTAGCTGCCAATTTCTGGCTTTCAGTGAACCATAGAGCAGGATTCTTATACTGGCCAAGGCGATCCCAGCGGCATAGTGCTTCGCTGGAGCCGATCCAGTCAGCCACTGTGGTGAGTCCCATGAGCCACTGTAGGAATGCTGACCGTTGCGCCCCCTCAGGAGGCAGAGCTGGCAACCCATGGGCACCAACTCCCTCTCGCAACTGGGTGAATATTTGTTTGTGGGCTTCACACCATGGCTGGTCCAGGTGCTTTGCTGAACGGTAAACCTTTTTCAGGTCCGTCGAACAGATGAGTTGGCCATGGTGGGCCCCTACTGCCCTGGCAAGCAACTTGCCATTACTTTTTTCTACTCCCAGCTGATGCAGCTGGCGGGTTAGGAGGGGAATGGTGCTGGCATCGTGTCGGTCGGGAGCAGCGGCAGGAAAGGGGGGATAGGTGGGAACAGAAGACCTACCCAACTTCTTTTGAAAACCTGGTGTGGCTTTGCCCAGATCGTGGAATCCCACCAATGCTGTCACCCACGGGGCAGGGCAGGGGAACTGAACAGGGCAAGGCACCACCTTCTGGAGTACGGAGGCCACTGCAGCCACATCCAGCAAGTGGGGCAGCAGGGGATAGCCCTCACTCTGCTCTTGGGGTGGGGACTTAGCCCAGAGCTGCAGGTGGCTAGGTTGCACGCTCATTGGCCTTTTACCATCCCAGGCAATTGCTCTTTATTATTTTAATTAGCATAGTGCATCAATCTAGGGTTCCCACCTAGACCTTCTAGACCTTGTGATGCCCCTTAGGCCCGGTAATGGCCCATCCGCCCTAGGAACGGGCCATCAGCAGTTTGGGGCAGGTTGGCTGGATGGTTCTCCGAGTCATGGTGGTGGGGCAAGGGGG
Source organism: Synechococcus sp. PNGco_S_binSS4 (assembly GCA_007571085.1). Taxonomy (GTDB): domain Bacteria; phylum Cyanobacteriota; class Cyanobacteriia; order PCC-6307; family Cyanobiaceae; genus Synechococcus_B. The sequence goes on along the minus strand of RKSC01000070.1, from coordinate 7,729 downwards.
CCCGCTCCACAGTCCACAGCACCCTGCCCTGCTGCTTGTGTCTCCGGAAAAGAAATCCGTAATCCTCCCTGCCATGTTTCCAGCTGCCAATGCCATGACCCACCACTGCAGCCAGCTCTTTGCTGGTGAGCACAAGCTGGGCCTCTGCCGCCTCCGCCAGGCCACGGGCCCGTTGCAGTGGATCCCTTGCTGGTGCTGGGGAAGTGGCCAGCTGAGCCAAGAGGGTGATGGCCATGGTGGCCAGCTGGTGAGAATCTAGTCCATGGCTTGACCGTGGTTCCAGCTCCTGGGCCTGGGGAGCCATCTGTGGTTCCAGGGGGCCATGGTACTGGGGGCTCAAGCTGTTACAGTCCCCCTCTTGCCTCAGGTGCTGGTGGAAACGTTCCGCCAAATCCGCCTGGGAGAGCAGGATTTTGGTGTTGGCCATGGGGATGGGAGGGGTAGGTGGGCCAGGTTTAGCGGGTGATTGCTGTGGGGGCAAGGCCACTCCCAGTGTGCTGTTACAGTGATTACAGGCTGGGGTCCTCCAGCCACCTGTGCCAGCAGCCACTGCCAGGGGCCAACATTTCCGTTAAGGTGGGACCACACAACTACTGCTGATGCCCAAGTCCCTACCGGTTGCCTTTGTGGCCCTCCTATCTGGCCTGTGTTTGCAGCCACTGCAGGCTGCACCGTGGTGGGAAGACTACGGCAGTCGAGAAAACTATCTCTGTAGCAATAGTTCCGTGCTGCGGTTGCGGCGCAATAAGCATCAAGCCACGATTGAGAATCTTTCCGGACCAATCAGGACTTTGTTTCGTGATGCTAGGGTTACTGCTGCTGAACGGTATAAAGGAGCAAACTTGATAGTAGAGCTGCGGAATGATGAGCTGGAGCTTGACTATGGATGGGCCACCCTAAAGTGCAAGCGGCTTTGGCAAAGCTAGGGCCATGGGCAACTCTCCTGAGCCTTTACCGGATCATCTGGTGCTCCTTGCGCTTCTGCTCTGCCTGGTCCTAACCTTTGCACTGGTTTATCAGTTTCGTCCCAGCCCTTGGTATTTTGACCAGCAGCCCACACCAGGGTACCCAACCCAATTTATTGTTGCTTGGGGAGAGGTGAGTCTTCCCACGGAAGTGCTGTTGAAGCAGCTGTGATAGTCAGAACAATTGGTTGACCAAGGCTTGGGCACCATGGCCAGGTCAGCCATAGATTTAATTGAGATGAAAAATCCCTGTGCATATCAAGTCTGTTCCTGCCATGGCCATGGCTTTTGTGATGGCTGTCACTGCCGCTGGGGAGGCCATGGCCAACGGTGAGACATTAATTCAGGTGCGGCCTGGTCCGGGGGCTATCACCCTGGTGCTCCATGGTCTTGGTTCCCAGGTGCGTGGTCAGGCCCATTTAGGCAATGGTGGTGTCTGGCACATCAGCCTGACAGGTTTGGAGCAGCCCATCAAAAACCAGCAGATCCAGTTGCAACAGGTTCCCCTTGCCCTAGTTCACTTGATGGGGGATCCACAACAGGACGGCCAGGCCCAGCTGACCGTGGAAGCAACCCCAGGGCACACCCTACCAAGACCTGAGCTGATCAACATAGGGGATCAGCTGATGGTGCAATTTCCAGGCACAGCCTTACAACAACAGGCAGTGGCTCCACCGGTGGGCTCCATGGCTGTTGACACCATTGTTCTGCCTAGCCCTGCCCTTATCCCTCTCCACAGCCCTGAACCTGTCACCATGAGGGCCAGAGATGCCCGGGCCCAGGATGTGCTCATGGGTCTTATGGAAGGCAGTGGCTATCATTTCATCTTCCTTGAGCACCAGGAGGAATCAGCCACGGAGCCACGGGTCACGGTTGACTTCCACAACGAGTCATTGGAGAAAGCCGTGGGTTTTGTGCTGCTTAGTTCAGGGTTGGAAGGCTATTTAGAGGACCGCACATTGGTGGTGGGCCCTAAGCTGTTGACCCAAAAGCTTCAGCCCCGGTTATCTAAGGTGATCCGCCTCAACCAGGTGGACGCCGCTGGAGCAGCAGGGTTTTTGGCCAACTTGGGAGCCACCATGAGTGTGACCCATTCTGTGACAACCACAGCCACAGAATCCTCCACAACAGACCTAAGCAGTTCTTTCGTTACCGCAGCAGTTTCTCAGTTTGGTGGCCATCCGGGGCCTTTACAGGGACTCTATGGCACCACCGATGAGCGGCTGAACACCATCACCGTTGTGGGGTCAGCCCATCTGGTGCATGTTGCTGAAGATTATCTGCAACAGATGGATAGGCGCAAGCGTCAAGTTGCAGTGAAGGTGCAGGTTATGAATGTGGATCTCAACAAGGATGAGTTATGGGATAACAGTTTCTCTGCACGAATTGGTGATATTTTCATTGTGAGTGAGTCAGGTCGGGCATTGCTCAATTTTGGCACCTACAAACCGGCAGGATCATCGGGGACAGGAATCTACAATGGTACCGGCCTCCCGGAAACAGGATCTTACATTCTGGGCGGGGAGGATGGTTCATCTTCTCAGCAACGGTTTCATTATCCAGATAGCTCCTTCTATTACCACCTTCAAGCTGCAATTACTTCCTCTGAAGTCAATCTCTTGGCTGAACCCACATTATTGGTTCAGGAAGGGGAATCAGCCAGCATCAACACCACCACAAGTGTGATTACTGGGAACACCACCACCACCACCCCATCAGGAATCACCCAAACCAGTCAGGAGCGGGAGGAGGCAGGCTTGAGTCTGATGGTTGATGTGAGCAAAATTGACGACAATGGATTTATCTCCCTGAAGGTGAATCCCAAGGTGTCTGTTCCCGTACCGGCTGGCATTCAAAATGGGGTGCCGATTTTCAATGTCACAGAGCGGGCTCTTTCTTCCGGTAGTGTGCGTCTAAGGGATGGACAAACCTTGATTCTAACCGGGGTGATTCAGGATTCCGAACGGGAGCAGGTGACCCGATGGCCTATTCTGGGTGATCTGCCCCTACTGGGTCAGTTGTTTCGTGGGTCCAGCAAGACCCGGGAAAAGACGGAGCTGATCATCTTGGTAACCCCTACCCTCATTGAGGATGGCCAGCCCCTTGCACTGCAGTCCTCCTGAGCTGGGCACGGTCACCGGTTCGGGAGAGGAATAATTAGCTTGCCCTGAACTGCCGAAGTGCCACAGATCTACCATGGATTGCCATGGCAGGTGGCCAAATCTGGCGGTAGATTACAACAGGTTGCCAACGTGCCCTGTCCAGTTACCTTGCTGCCGCAATCCAGCTCACCAGCACCCCTGACCCTTCTGCCAACCTACAGGCAGCAGAGGAGCAGATTGACCTGGCTGCCCGGCAGGGAGCTGATTTGGTGGGCCTGCCGGAAAATTTTGCCTTTCTGGGAGATGAACAGCACAAGTTGGAGCTGGCTCCCATGCTGGCGGATCGCTGTAGTCGTTTCCTGGTCACCATGGCTCACCGCTACCAGGTCAACCTGCTGGGGGGTGGTTTTCCCGTGCCTGCTGGTGGCCAGGTGGTCTACAACCGGTCGGAACTCATTGGCAGGGATGGTCAGCTGTTGGGCCGCTACGACAAGATCCACCTCTTTGACGTGAATCTGCCTGATGGCAACACCTACCGGGAATCCGCCACAGTGCGCTCCGGTGATGTGAGACCGCCAGTGGTGAACGTGCCTGGGCTGGGCTTGATGGGCATGTCCATTTGCTACGACGTGCGCTTCCCTGAGCTCTATCGCTTTTTGGCCAGCCATGGGGCTCAGGTGCTGGTGATTCCCGCTGCCTTCACCGCTTTTACAGGAAAGGACCATTGGGAAGTGCTGCTGCGGGCCAGGGCCATTGAAAACACTGCCTACGTCTTTGCCCCTGCCCAAACCGGTGTTCATTACGGTCGCCGCCAGAGCCATGGCCACGCCATGGTGATTGACCCCTGGGGGACGGTTCTGGCAGATGCAGGTACCAGCCCCGGCATTGCCTTTGCGGAAATGCGCACGGATTGCCTGGAGCAGGTGCGGCGCCAGATGCCCAGCCTGTCTCACCGACGATCCTCCCTCTTCCCTCCCAACCCTTGAACCGGAGCTGCCCCCATATCTTGGATCTACATCCGGGCCTTCCCATAGGCCTTGTGGATAGTGGTTTGGGTGGGCTCACCGTGCTCCGTCAACTGCGGCGCTGTATTCCTGATGAGTCCCTGGTTTATCTGGCAGATTCTGCCCGGTCCCCCTATGGGGAACGTTCCCCAGGTGAGATCCGTGCCATTGCAGCAGAAACGGCTCAATGGTTGCGGGGGCGTCGGGTGAAGGCCATGGTGATGGCCTGCAACACCATGAATGCACTGGCAGCTGATGTGATCCGCACTGAGGCAGGGGTGCCCGTGGTGAGCCTCATTGATGCGGTGGTTGCCAACTTGCCCTTGAACTCTGGAGATCGGGTGGTGGTGTTGGCCACTGCGGCCACCGTGGCCAGTGGTGCCTATGGTCGTGCCATTCGCCATGGTCACCCTGGTGTTCAGGTGCAGGAAATTGCCTGCCCAGATCTTGTTCCCGCCATTGAAGCGGGAGAGTGGAACTCAGCTCGGCTGGAGCAGGTGATCATAAACTATCTCAACCCTATTTTCCAGATTCCCTACCCTGTGCAGGCTGTGGTCCTGGGCTGTACCCACTATCCCCTCATCAGTCCTCTTCTGCAGCAGCTGCTGCCGTGGCCTGTTCCCCTGCTAGATCCTGCCCGCTCAGCAGCCATGGCCCTACACCAACTGCTACAAACCACTGGCCTGGCCACCTGCAAACCCAAGGACACCGTAAAGGGCACCGTGGAATTCTACTGCACTGGGCAGACAGCCCGTTTTGCAACATCAGCATCCCATTGGATAGGGCAACCGGTTCAAGTGGAACAGGCCACACTGCAACCAGCCCTCCTTGGCCACTAGCATCCAGGCCAGTCAAGGCATTACATGGTCTCGGTCGCTCAAGTGTTGCAGCCGGTGGAGGCCGATTTGGAGGTGCTCCTCGGCAACTTACGGAACCTGATAGGTGCCGGACACCCTCTTCTTCAGGCTGCTGCTGAGCATCTCTTCCAGGCTGGCGGCAAAAAGTTGCGCCCGGCCCTGGTGCTCATGCTTGCCCGGGCCGTTGGGGGTGGCCAGCCCCCTGATCAGCGCCAGCGCCGTCTGGCAGAGATTACTGAGATGATCCACACTGCCAGCCTCGTCCATGATGACCTTGTGGATGAAGCCTCCATCCGGCGGGGTGTGGCCACTGTGCACAGCCTGTTCAATCCACGCATGGCGGTGCTGGCAGGTGACTTCCTCTTTGCTCAAGCCAGCTGGCACCTGGCCAATCTGGACAACCTGAAGGTGGTGCAGCTGCTCTCCCAGGTGATCATGGACCTGGCGGAAGGGGAAGTTCGTCAAGGTCTTAACCGCTATGACAGCCGCCAGACCATGGAGGACTACCTGGAGAAAAGCTATCGCAAAACAGCCTCCCTCATGGCCAACAGTGCCCAGGCAGTGGGGGTGCTTGCAGCATTGCCGGAGCACCAGCTGGATAGTCTCTACCGGTTTGGCCGCCAGCTGGGCATGATCTTCCAGGTGGTTGACGACTGTCTTGACTTCACTGCCAGTGATCAGCAGCTGGGAAAACCGGCCGCATCTGATCTGCGGGCTGGCTATTTAACAGCACCTGCCATCTTTGCCCTGGAGGAAGACCCCCACCTAGCGGAGCGGGTGGAGCGCCAGTTTACTGAACCGGGTGATCTGGAAGCAGCCCTCACCGCTGTGCGCCAGGGTTCTGGTCTGGAGCGCACCCGGGCTTTGGCCTACAGCTTCTGCCAAGATGCAAAAGCTGCCCTGGCCTGGCTACCAGCCAGTGAGGAGAAGGCAGCCCTCCTAGACCTACCGGATGTGGTACTGCGTCGTCTCAATGAATGCTGAGCTGAAGGGTTGCCCTGGGCTTGAATGGGGTGAACATTCCCTAGTCAGGATCTATGGCTGCTGCTGGTATTGAATCCATCCTCCACGAAGCACGGTGCTTTGCACCACCTGAACACCTGCAGCACCAGGCCCGCATTGGTGGAATGGCTGCCTATAAGGCACTTGCAGAGGAAGCCCAGGAAGATCCGGAAGGCTTTTGGGGGCGCCTAGCCCGCCAGGAGCTTCACTGGTTTACACCTTTCCACCAGGTGTTGGATTGGAGCCAGGCTCCCGTGGTCCGCTGGTTCAGTGGTGGTCGCACCAATGTGTCCTTCAACTGCCTAGATCGTCACCTCAGCAATGGTCGGGGGGAGAAAACCGCCATCCTCTGGGAAGGGGAGCCCGGTGATGTGCGACAGATCAGCTACCGCCAGCTCCATGGCCAGGTGTGCCGCTTTGCCAATGTGCTCAAAAGTCTTGGGGTGAAAAAAGGGGACCTGGTGGCCCTATACATGCCCATGGTGCCGGAAGCGGCCATGGCCATGCTGGCCTGTGCCCGACTGGGTGCCCCCCATTCCATTGTTTTTGGTGGCTTCTCTGCTGAGGCACTGCGGGACCGCCTCATTGATGGCCAGGCCAGGGTTGTGATTACTGCAGATGGTGGCTTCCGCAAGGACAAGGCCGTTCCCCTCAAGGCTGCTGTGGATGAGGCCCTAGCAGATGGGGCCTGTCCCAGTGTTCAGGATGTGGTGGTGGTGCGTCGCACGGAAGCACCCATCACCATGGTGCCTGGGCGTGACCACTGGTGGCATGGGTTGATGGAAGAAGCGAGTGAGCACTGTCCCCCGGAGCCCATGGACAGCGAAGACCGCCTCTTTATCCTCTATACCTCCGGCTCCACAGGTAAACCCAAGGGGGTGGTGCACACCACAGCCGGTTATAACCTTTGGGCCCATCTCACCTGCCAGTGGGTTTTTGATCTACGGGAGGAGGATGTTTACTGGTGCACCGCTGATGTGGGCTGGATCACAGGACACAGCTACATTGTCTATGGGCCCCTCTCCAATGGGGCCACCACCGTCATGTATGAGGGAGCGCCACGCCCCTCCAAGCCGGGGGCCTTCTGGGAATTGATCCAAAACCATGGCATCACCATCTTTTACACAGCCCCCACGGTGATCCGGGCCTTTATGAAAGCTGGTCGCCACATTCCCGATGGCTATGACCTTTCCTCCCTGCGCCTCCTAGGTACTGTGGGGGAACCCATTAACCCTGAAGCCTGGATGTGGTACAGGGATGTGATCGGTGGTGGCCGCTGTCCCGTGCTGGATACCTGGTGGCAGACAGAAACCGGTGGAGCCATGATTGCCCCCCTTCCCGGTGCCACACCCCTGAAGCCAGGCTCCGCCAGCTTGCCCCTGCCGGGCATCATTGCTGATGTGGTGGATGAAGATGGTCACACCCTGCCAGCTGGTCAAGGGGGATACCTGGTACTGCGGCAGCCATGGCCGGGCATGATGCGCACAGTCCATGGGGACGAGGAGCGCTTCCGCCACAGCTACTGGGAAGCCCTTCCCCCCGTTGATGGCCAGCCCATCTACTTCGCTGGTGATGGTGCCCATCGAGATGAGGAGGGCTATTTCTGGGTTATGGGCCGGGTGGACGATGTGATCAATGTCTCTGGCCACCGTCTAGGTACCATGGAGATTGAATCAGCCCTGGTGAGTCACCCCACGGTGGCGGAGGCTGCTGTGGTGGGTAGGCCCCATGGGGTCAAGGGTAATGCCGTGGCCGCATTTGTCACCCTAGAAGCTGGCCGACAGGGGGATGAAAACCTG
>RKSC01000017.1 GCA_007571085.1 Synechococcus sp. PNGco_S_binSS4 | reverse complement strand
CCCAAGGATTTTTTCAGCAACCTACCTAATCTGAAAAACGTCTATATTGAAGACAATAACTTATCCTGTAAACCAGAACTGCCGCCAAACGTTAATTTAGATGTAAGCGATAGTCAATTGCCCGTCTGTGAATATAAAATAGTCTTGAGCGATAAGGATCTGACTAGCGTATCAAAAGATCTCTTTAGCAATCATCCTTCCCTTTCGGAAGTGACAGAAATTTATCTAGATAATAATGACCTGACCAGCTTACCGGCAGACTTATTCCACGATCTGCCTAAGCTGCAAAAAGTCGATCTAAATAGAAACCTTATCACTAGCTTACCAGCAGACATATTCAGTAACAATAAAGATTTGAAGGAAATCTACATCTACTATAATCGCCTGTCCAGTGTACCAGTGAATCTGTTTAGCGGCCTCTCCAATCTAGAAATAATTTACATGGGTGGTAATCTTTTAAAAAGCATACCAGAAGATCTATTTAGTGGTCTCACTAACCTAAAACAAATTGCTCTAGACAGTAACTACTATGGCATGGATACTTTGCCAGAAGATCTCTTTAGCGGCCTTAATAGCTTAGAAGAGATCTATATTCAGAGTAATGATATGACGGTAATACCGGAAGGATTGTTCAGTGGGCTTTCCAATCTAAAGATAGTCATGCTAGATTTTAATGATCTAACTACTCTACCAGAGAATTTGTTTCATGGGCTCCCCAGCTTAAAAACCGTCAGCTTGGGCTACAACCAACTCACCTGCAAACCCATGGTAGAGTCAGGTGTGAGGCTGCAATGGGAATCCAGTAACCAGAGCCTGCCTGTTTGCCGGAGTCAGTTAGTATTAAGTAATAAAAGTCTAACTAGTATATCAACAGATCTCTTTAGCAGTTATCCTTATCTTCCCGAAGTGAAAGAGCTATACCTAGATAATAATAGTCTGACCAACTTGCCAGTAGACTTATTTAATAATTTCTCTAAGCTACAAAAACTCTATCTGAATAACAACGATTTGAGTAGCCTGCCGGCAGGCATATTCAGTAATAACCAAAATTTGAAAGAAATCTACCTCCACAATAACAATCTAGATGGCATTCCGGCAAGCCTGTTCACCGGTCTCTCCAGCCTAGAAAAAGTCTATATGTATGGCAATAATCTGGGCGAAATATCCGAGGCTCTGTTTAGTGATCTCACCAACCTAAAAGAAATTGCTCTAGATAACAATAATCTAAATAATTTGCCAACAGATATATTTACTGACCTTACTAGCTTGGGACAAGTAAATCTTTCTAGCAATAATCTGGGGGAGGTGCCAGAAGGATTGTTTAATGGGCTTTCTAATCTGGAGCAGGTGTTTCTGGATCACAACAACCTAAGCACTCTGCCAAGGAATCTGTTTAGTGGGCTTTCTAAGTTGGAAAGTGTTGGCCTATTGGGGAACAATTTGACCTGTAAACCCTTTGTCCAATCATATGTCAGCTTAGCACTAGACCAGGATAAGCAAAGCCTACCTATTTGTCACAATGTGTTGACAATACTGTCCCTAACACCAGATATTATTAGCACAAGTGGCAGCTCCAATGTAGCTTCAGTCACAGCAACCTTTAGCAAGGCACTCAGTGAATCCATCACCATTACAGTCTCAGCAAGACCTATAGAGCCAGCAGGGGCAAATGATTTTACCTTGAGTAGTAATAATACCCTGACCATAGCAGCAGGAGAGACCACCAGCACCGGCACAGTCACCATCACTGCAGCCGTGGATGGTGATCCAAGTATTCCCAGTAAGGAAGTAATTGTTTTAGGTAGTATCGCCAATACTCAAAATCAAAATGTTTCAGCTTTTGCTAGGAATAAGTTGACTATTACCAATAGGGAAGACTACGAAATTCTACCTGTTATTCATGTTAGCGTTGAACCTAATACCATAAGTGAGGGCCATGGTCCACAAACCCTTACAGTGACTGCCTCACTGGAAGATAATGCAACTCTCACATTTGCTCAAACCATAACATTATATATAGGTCTTAAAAATGATGAAGCTCAGGAAGGGGTAGATTACACACCAGTAGAAGATCTCATAGTTACTTTGAATCCTGGAGAAAACAGTGTATCTACTGATTTTATTCTAGAAGCTATTCCAGATGATATCTATGAGATGTATGGAGAAGTGCTGACTGTGTTTGGAACTGTTGAAAACTCAGATGCTTATAAATATGATGATATTTCTGTGGGCCATGGTAGCGCTTTGGGTGCTAGAGGATCTAGATTGTTAATTTCTAGTGTTAAGCCAGCCACAGTGACTATTATGGATAGTGAATTAAGAGAAAATGCTGATGATCAACTTCAGGCAAAAATGCATCTTGAAGAAGTTAATCAACAATTTCTACCCTCTATCTTCAATCAAGTAACACGTAGGAACGTAATGGCCTTAAACGATCGCTTCGATAATATTTCCTTGGGTTCACGGCCTATACTAGGTAAAATTACCACAGATAATATGATAAGACGTGTAGCAAACTATCTGACAAGATATCGCAATGACCTACATACTAATTCCTTCACTTGGGACTGGAAGCAAGCATTCTCCGGTACTCAGTTCTCTTTCTCACCTTCCAGTATCCATCTGGCACAAGATAAGGATAATTCCCACAACGACTCCTCACTTCCTTCCTCCTTGTCTATTTGGGGAGACTTTGACTATTCCTCTCTACGAGATAGGATTAGTAATACTAGATTAAATGGTGATATAGTGTCATTCAATCTAGGTGCAGATATTAAACCTCGCCATGATTTGATGACTGGACTAAATCTATCTCTCAATAACTCCGAATTCGATCTCACCGGAAATCTAGACGGTATGTATAAGGTTAACATTCTAACAGTAAATCCTTATGTAAGTTGGTCAGCCTCTGATGACCTTAGCCTTTGGGCAACTCTTGGCTATGGGATAGGGCAAACCGATTTCGAAGATGAAAATACTAATAACATCAGTGTAAATAAAAATGGAGACTTCACTACTTTTTCTGCTGGTGGGCGTTTCCAGTTCTGGCACTCCAATTCCGGCACCAGCTTAGTGTTCAAATTGGACGGTAGCACAAGTCAATTTTTGGAAATGGATGTACAGTCAGGACGTTTGGGTGCTGAAATCTCTCATAACTTCTCCCTAGGACAAAAGTCTAGCGTACTACGTACATCTCTTGAGATGGGTCTACTAATGAGTGATGTGACTGATAGTGGTCTAGAACTAGTAGGTGATCTGAACTGGTATGGTAATAATGGATTCTCTATTTCTGGTAAAGGCCACGTGCTCATAGACGGTGGTGATCAACAGTATTGGGGTGTTAGTACTGGCCTGCGCTATAAAGCGGGGCGGGGAAGAGAAGGATTAATGATTTCTCTAGAGCCATCTGCTGGTACATCTTCCCCATTATTACTTCCTGATTTATGGACATTATCAGGCCCTGATCTGGATAGAGGTTCTAGTAGAAGTAACAGTACTGAATTACGTGCTGAGGTAGCCTATGGCTTTGCCTCTGGTTCTGGATTCTTGAGGCCATACGCCTCATACTCCATATCTGAGTACAGCAACACTACCGGTGCCGGAATCAGGTATAGTAATAATAGTGGCTTAAGTCTTAATCTTAAGGCCAGTCATAGGAACAGAAAAAACAGGAGTGGCGAGAGACGCATTCACTTGCAATTGCGCACTGCCCTCTAGAAATCTCCTCTGATGTATTGCCTCAGTGAGTATTACCAAACCCGCAATCCTTGATTGGTTTCCATAATTTCTAACTAGTCTTAATATATCTGAAAATTGATGCGGTCATATGCTATTCTTACCAGCTTGTGGTTGATAATAACCCCTTCTTCCCAAAAGCAAGTTGGCTAATGCTGCCAACGCCATTGATTTGTAGTGGTTGGCCAACTGACCCCGGAGACGGGTGACCCGGAAGCCAAAACTGCTGCTTTACCATAGGTAACGGTGTAGTCCACTTTGGCTCTTAATCTGGCCTTATCAGTCTCACGCCACTACTGTAAAACCTCTGCCCTATCCTCAGACAGCTGCCACTCCTCACCTGTTTCCATAGGAATACCACAGTTCTCCCACCCTGCCATCTCCTCTAGCTTCCCCAGCCCCCTAGGTCATAGGCTATTCACTATGCCAATAGCTCACCAGCCAGTGTTACACCACCATGAACTTGAGACGCTGTGGTGCCCACCAGGTGGATTAAGCTGCTGCACTTCTCCAACTCCTATGCATCCTGCTGGCTCTTTCTCCTTCCCCCAGCCCAGTCCTTCCTCCCTCAAGTGCTCCTCCACTCTTCAAGCCCTTCTCCCCCATGGCACCATGACAGAATGGCAAAATTGTGGTGGCATCAGGGATAACCTTTAGCCAGGTAAATTCCGGCAACGGGGAGGATGGAGTGCACCTGAATGGGGTTTCCTCCATGGCCGCATCCCTGAGGGACCAGCAATTCTGCATCCGGTGAATCCCACCCATGGTCTCCAGGCCAACTTGTCTTAGAGGCAAAAAACTTAGAAGAAAAAACATGGCACTAGCTCACTGGCTAGGCCATGCTTTCAGCCTAGTGGCTCAATTTAGAGGAGGTGGCCCTTCTTGCAAAACTTCATACCACCCTAGTGCTTACCTTCCTAATCTGAGGGAGGGAAATGGGAGCTGTGGTTCTACTGGTTCCAGGTGATTTGCCACACTCTACCAAGAGAGAGTTGATGTATTGATGTATTGCTTTATAGGATGCAACGCACATGCTGTTCGCAAATCTGCTCTGGCTTGTCGCCGCAGTAATAAGGGTGTTTGGGACTGGAGGTGTGTAGTGGTGGGGGTCTCTTTAACTACTCAGTTGCCACCGGAACACCTATGGGGTGCTTGGCCTGTTCGTAAGCTACGGGGCATCTCCACTGAAGCGGAGGCTGAGAGCCTCTCGCTGGAGAAATCTCTGCTGAACTGGTAAGGGCAAAAGCTAGTCCTGGGGCAGCGAGCTTTTTGATTTGCAAAGGAGTCATAAACAAAATAGAGATGCCCGGCTCAGGTGAGCACCTAGGCCAGGCATTTAACTTGACAGGCCCGTTGCTCTGGCAGCTGTGTGAAAAGGCTCACACAGCTAGTGTCATGGCATAAGCAAATGCACGGTGTGAATGATGCGCTTCCTCTTCATCCGCTGCTGGAGATTCTGGTTCAGTCGGTAGTAAGTGGGTTGGTGTCTATCAAGGCCCAGCCCAGATTGGTATCATAGGGGAAGGGCTGCTGCTCCTACCAGTCAATTCATGATCCCATCATAATACCGTAGACGATCAATATGTACTTAGCCAAAATAAACAGCTTTTCAAGAAGGGTTTGCCATTGCATCACCCATACCTTAGCTGCTAAACAGTAACCACTTGATGGTTCCCTCCAGGACACCTTAAGCAAGTGGTGGGCAACTGCAAATTTCTCCCCTTGGAATGCCATCTCAGCCCCTGCAATTGTGTGATACTCTGAATCACTCCCAAGGTCAACCTCACCCTCTTCTAGGTAGATGTTCTAGTAGGTAGGTCTATCTCCCTGGGGTGCCTCTCTTGGGGTATAGAGTACTCTAGCACCATCAGCAGCAGTGAGAAGGGTACCTGCTGCCCATGTTGGGTCTGTTTCCATATCTTGGGCCTCCTGACGGCTTTCTACTAGGCTATCCATCAATGAGACCGTCTGTTTAATCCTACAGGAAATTTCTTAGGTCTCACTAGTAAAGCCAGTGTCAGTCAATTATGGATTAAACAGCAAGATATTCCTAGAAAGATGAGGGGTTGCCATGCTTAGGTATTGCTATAGTCTCATTTAAGACCCTAGAAGAATAGGCGGGATGCTAAGCTTTGGTGCACTCTATCCAGAGAATGGGATTTCATTATCGCAATATATTCAACTCTTGTTAAGATAAACATAATCAAATATGATTAAAAATAAGTAATCATAAAATAACATGGCGAATAGTGTATAGCTTCCAAGTAAAATAAAAGAAAAAATGTGTCTTGATTCACTATTCCCTTGACCTCTTGTTGTAGGGGGCTTAGCCCAAATCTTGTTAACTGCCTTTGCCCCTTGAAACAATTTACCCCTGGGCCTGCAGCCGCTGTTTGCAAATGGTCACGTACTTCTGCTGGGCTTCAAAACCTAGGTAGCGGCGGTTCAGGCTTTGGGCTGCCACCAATGTGGACCCACTGCCCGCAAAAGGATCCAACACCAGCTGGTTCTCACAGGTGGTCAAGGCGATGAGAGCTTTGAGCAGATGCAGGGGCTTTTGGGTGGGATGGGAGCCAGCCTCTGCTGCTGATAAAGTGGCTTGCAGCACATTTTCAGGTTTTTTGGTATAGGCGAGAAAGGCATCCTGGCAGTAGGCTCCCACACCATGTCGCAGCACATTGTCGGCAATGGTGGTACCAACTTTGTAGGGCTTGATAAACCAAAGAATGGGTTCGTAGGTGGGGCGTAAATTGCCCACCCGCCAACCTTTCCATCTGGCGCTAGCATCCAGCTGGCCACGGCGATCATAAATGATGCTGAGGCGCTGAGCCCGATGAGGGGCCTTGCCCCGCAGCCAGGCCAAACTGTCCTTCACGCAAAAACCAGCATCTTCTAAAGCACAGGTGCAGCGATGTGCAAGGCGACGACCGGCAAAGACCAGGGCACTGGCCCCTGGCTTGAGCACCCGATACCACTCAGGTGCCCAGGATGAACACCACTGCCCATACTCTTGTGGAATCCGGCGATCCGCTTCCGACCAGCCATTAATGGGCTTCCTCCGCTTCTGAAAAATAGCTCCTGCTGATTGTTGGGCAGGGCTGCACCCCATATAGGCCGAGTTGGTGTTCTGATGGAGAACGTCCCAGTGGTCAACACCAATGCCATAGGGAATATCACTCAGAATCAAATGCACCGATTCCGAAGGTACCCTCTGGATCAACTCCAGAGAATCCCCCTGGAGAATCCCTTCCCCTGGCCCATCCTGTTGTGCTGTCGCAGGCAAGCCAGCCATGGCAAGCCATTGCGTTGCCAATCCAGCCTAGGGTCTAGACCCATAACCAGGTGCCCTGAACCATGGCCCGGGCTGGCTCTGGCCTTACGGTTGGATTGTTATCCCCAGCAGTTGTGCCCCCTTTACCAGAGTCCATCGCCTTGGTCCATGAATGGTTTAGCCCCCGGGCCGTAGGGGGGGCTGAGGCGGTGGTACGGGCACTGGACCAGCTATTCATGCCCCCCCCCCAGCTCTATGCCCTTGTGGATGGAGAATCCCAGCGTCCAGACAGCTGGCTTTCCGGGCGTTCCATTACCACCAGTTTTATCCAGCAGCTTCCCTGGGGAGTCCGCCGTGTGCAGTCCTACTTGCCTCTCCTACCTCTGGCCATAGAACAGCTGGACTTGAGCCCCCATTCCCTCGTGATTAGCAGCAGCCATCTGGTGGCTAAGGGGGTGCTCATCGGTCCTGACCAGCTCCATGTGAGCTATGTGCACAGTCCACCCCGCTATGCCTGGGATCAGATGCATGTCTATTTGCGCCAGAGTTCCCTTGCCAAGGGACCATTGGGGCTGTGGATTCGCTGGCAACTCCATGAGCTGCGCCAATGGGACCAGATGAGTGCCCAGCGGGTAGATGTGCTGGTGGCCAATTCCCATTTCACGGCCCGGCGCATTTGGCGCTGCTGGCGTCGTCCCAGTGTGGTGATTCATCCACCGGTGGCGGTGGAGCGCTTCCACTGGCAAAAGCCCCGGGAGGACTTCTACCTTTGCCTGGGGCGCTTGGTGAGCTACAAACGGGTGGATGTGGTGGTGGAGGCCTTTAATCGTTGCCAGCTCCCCCTCTTGGTGGTGGGGGATGGCCCCGAACGCCATCGGCTACGCCAGAAAGCAGGTCCAACGGTTCGCTTCCTGGGCCACTGCAGCCCCCACCAGGTGGAGGACCTGCTGGGGCGTTGTCGGGCCCTTGTTCATGCTGGCGTGGAAGACTTTGGCATTGCACCGGTGGAGGCCATGGCTGCTGGTGCTCCCGTGGTTGCCCTTGCACAAGGGGGTCTCTTGGATTCCGTCCGTTGCTACCGCCATGATCCCGCCACTGCAACGGGGTTGTTGTTTGATCAACCATGCTTTCTGCAGCTGGCTGAGGCCATCTGCTACTTTGAGGACCAGGGCCTGTGGAAGCATTTGCCAGCAGAACGGTTGCGGCAGCAGGCTGAGGGTTT
The DNA here is from genome assembly GCA_007571085.1 of Synechococcus sp. PNGco_S_binSS4. Lineage (GTDB taxonomy): Bacteria > Cyanobacteriota > Cyanobacteriia > PCC-6307 > Cyanobiaceae > Synechococcus_B. The sequence goes on along the minus strand of RKSC01000017.1, from coordinate 8,523 downwards.
TTCTGCCCAGAGGTTTTGTCGGCAGATGGAAGCCCAACTGGAAAGGAGCTGGCAGCAGTTCCAGGCCAGTTTTCCCTGTGGTTGGAAAGGAGCCTAGGCTTGTTCAGCTGCTGCCTACTCCCTCCGTGGAAAACCCGGTACTGCCAAGTGTCAATGGTCGCTCCCGGTATGTTCATGGCCAATCCTTATTACCACAGGCCAGGGGAATGGCCGGGCACTGCTCCATGGTGGGACAGCTGATCCGTAGCCACCGCCTCAAGCGCCTCATAGACCTGGTGGTGGCTAGTCTGATCTTGGTTGTGGCAGCACCCCTATTTTTGCTCATTGCCCTGGCCATCTGGTTCAGCTCCCCTGGGGAACTCTTTTATGTGCAACGTCGTCTGGGGCGTGGCCACAAGCCTTTTGGCTGCATTAAGTTTCGGACCATGGTTCAGGGGGCAGATCGCCAACTGGGCAGCACTTTGAAAGCTTCTGCCCAGCTGCGGGAGGATTTCCACCACTCTTTCAAGCTTAAAAATGACCCCCGCATCACGGCGGTGGGTCTGGCGCTACGGCGCACCAGCTTGGATGAGCTGCCCCAACTCATCAACATCCTGCGGGGTGATATGAGCCTGGTTGGACCACGCCCCATTGTGCAAGCAGAGGTGAACCGCTATGGGGAAGCCATTGACCGAGTGCTGTCCATACGACCAGGCTTAACCGGGCTCTGGCAAGTATCGGGACGCAACAACCTCACCTATGAACAGCGGGTTGCCCTGGATTTGCACTACGTCTCTCGCCGCTCTCTTGTCCTGGATCTGGCCATTCTCTTGCGCACAGTGGGTGTGGTGCTCTTACCCAAGGATAATGGTGCCTACTGAGGCAAGAAGGGACCGAGGCAACAAGCAACAGCACCTGTCCTGCCCTTCAAAGGCTGAGAAGCCCTATGAACACCAACCAGAGGAGCAGACCACGGCGGGTGAGGTTCACCATGGCCATCACCATGGCAGGATCGGGGTCCGGATAGCCCACACCCAAAAGGGGCTTATCCCGTTCCTGCTGGCCATAACGGTTACGTCCCCCCAGCTGCACACCAACAGCATGGCCATAGGCCGCCATGGACACACTGGCATTGGGGGATAGGTCTGCAGCCCCATCGGCCTCGGCTAGGACCAGCAACTCCCAGGGCCGTCCCACCACCATTCCTAGGCTCAGGACCGCCAGTCGGCATGGCAACCAGACCATAAAATCCTCCAAGCGGGCTGGGGCCGTACCCAGCCAGCGCAGTTGTCCATGGCGATAGCCCACCATGGAGTCCATGGTGCTCACTGCCTTAAAACCCCAACCCAGAGCCAAAGGACCTGGTGCCCCATTTCCCCAACCTGCCTGGATGAACACTCCCACCAGCATCCAGAAGAGAGGGGCAAAGGCCCCATCAATGGCATTTTCGCTGGCGCTCTCGGCTGCACCTCGCAGAATATGGCGGCGGTTCAGGTGAGTCACATCCCGTCCCACAATTCTGGAAAGGGCTTGGCGGGCTGCGGGCAGATCGGGGTAAGGGGCCAGCAGCGGTTTCAGCACAGCTGTCACCCCGTGGCGCAGGCTGCGTCCTGCCAGACAACTGGCCAGAGCTAGGATAAGCCATGGGGTGGCCAGGAGCGGCCAGCGGCGTGCACCCCATTCCAAGGTCATGCCTGCGCCCACAGCCAGCACCACCATGGTGGCAGCCATGGCTAGGCCGGCCCAGCGGAGACGCCGTGGTTGTCCCCCACACCAGGGTTCTAGCCAGTGGCGCAGTTGATTGATCCACCAGCCCATGACCTGCACAGGATGGGGCCAGGCCAGAGGGTCCCCTAGGAGGTAATCCAGGCCAGCAGCAGCCAGCACCAGGCACCAGCCCGCCAGCAAGGACATGGCAGTGTCTTGGGAAAACCGGCCTCAGGCAGCCTTGAGCCAGCTGAACATGGAGCGGAGACGCTGACCCACTGCTTCGATGGCATGGGCCTGATCTTGCTCCCTCATGACCTTCATGTGAGGCTTGCCCCCATGGCACTCTGCCACAAATTGCTTGGCAAAGCTGCCATCTTGGATTTCCGCCAGGATACGCCCCATCTCTGCTTTGGTATCATCCGTAATCAGGCGAGGTCCGCTGACGTAGTCACCGTATTCAGCGGTATTGGAAATGGAATCCCGCATTGCGGTGAGGCCCCCTTTGACCATCAGATCCACAATCAGCTTCACCTCATGGAGGCACTCGAAGTAGGCCAGCTCAGGCTGGTAGCCTGCTTCGACAAGGGTTTCAAAGCCGGCCTTGACAAGGGCGCTTAGGCCACCACAGAGGACAGCCTGCTCACCAAACAGATCCGTTTCTGTCTCTTCCTTAAAACTGGTTTCTAGGATGCCTGCCCTGGTGGCACCAATACCTTTGGCATAGGCCATGGCCAGTTGGCGAGCCTGGCCGGATGCATCCTGGGCAATGGCAAATAGGGCCGGGACCCCTTGGCCATTTTCATATTCCCAGCGCACCGTATGGCCTGGTCCCTTGGGGGCAATCATCACCACATCCACATCAGCTGGGGGCACGATCAACTGGAAGCGAATGTTGAACCCATGGGCAAAGCTGAGCACCTTCCCCGGAGTGAGGCTTGGAGCCACGGATTCTTCATACACCTGCTTCTGTAGCTCATCGGGCAGCAAAAGCATGATCCAATCGGCCCGCTCTGCAGCCTCCTGGACAGAGAGCACCTCCAGGCCATCGGCTTTGGCTTTGGCCGCAGAGGGGCTGCCCCCATAGAGACCCACAACCACCTTCACCCCGCTGTCGGTGAGGTTGAGGGCATGGGCATGGCCCTGGGAGCCATAGCCAATAATGGCCACCGTCTTGGTGCTCAGGAGCGAGAGATTAGCGTCGTCATCATAAAAGAGATTGGCCATTTGAAAAGGAACGGACCCAAATGGAGCACCACCGATCCTAAGCAGTAGTGGTGTCCATATGGCAGCCCAAACCAGTGTCAGAAAATCCATGACACCGGTTCCCCGCCAGAGGGAGATACCCTCAAGCCTCATTAGGGTGGGCAATGACCCGGTCAATGAGGCCATAGGCTTTAGCATCCTCTGCCCCCATGAAGAAGTCCCGGTCAGAATCCTTGGCCACTTTTTCCACAGGCTGGTTGCACATGGCAGCCAGCTCCCGATTGAGACTGTCCCGGTTGCGGAGGATTTCCTTGGCCTCAATGGCAATATCGCTGGCCTGACCCTGGGCGCCACCCATGGGTTGATGGATCATGATGCGGCTGTGGGGAAGTGCTGAGCGCTTGCCCTTGGTTCCAGCAGCCAAGAGAAAAGACCCCATGCTGGCGGCCTGGCCCACGCAGATGGTGACCACATCAGACTTCACATAGCGGATGGTGTCGTAGATGGCCAGACCAGCAGTTACAGACCCACCGGGGGAGTTAATGTACAGGTAGATGGGTTTGTTGTTGTCGGAATCCAGGTAAAGCATCTGGGCCACCAGGGCATTGGCAACAGCATCGGTGACCTCAGAGCCCAAAAACAGGATCCGCTCCACCCCAAGGCGGGTGTAGATGTCCACCCAGCGCTCAAATTGACTGCCGGGCAAACGATAGGGGACGCTAGGAGTTCCAATGGGCATGGTGCAGGTGCAAAGAAAAGATGGGGATAGGGGGTGACGGTGGCGGTTTAGGAGGCTTCAGACAGCTCCTTACTACTGGTGAGGACCCGATCAATCAGGCCATAATCCTTGGCTTCTGAAGCTGTCATGTAAGTCATGCGGTCGGAGTCTCGGCTGAGCTCCTCCACCGTACGGCCAGTATTGGTGGCCAAAATCTTCAGCATGGTGCCCTTATTCTGCAGCACCTCCTGGGCACGAATTTGAATATCACTGGCCTGGCCACGGGCACCACTGCGGGGTTGGTGGAGAACGATGGAGGCATGGGGCAGGGCTGCCCGGTAGCCCTTGGCACCAGCAGAGAGGATCATGGCGGCAGTGCCCATGGCCTGGCCAATGCAGATGGTGTGCACTGCTGGTTTCACATAGGAGAGGGTGTCACAGATGGCAAAGGCCTCTGTCTCAAAGCCAACGGCCTCCCCCGAGTACCAGCTGGTGCCTGTGGAGTTGATGTAGAAGTAAATGGGCTTTTCTGGGTTGTCGAACTCCAGATAGAGCAACTGGGCAATGATGAGCTCGGTCACATCCATACCCAGTTGCTGCTTGGCCCTGTCATCGGAAAACAGGGGCAGCCCCAGGTAAATAATCCGCTCCCGCAACAGCAAGGAGGGCAAGTCTGGCGGGGGGGTGCGCATGGTGCTCACCTCCCCAGCCTCATAGGCGGTGGAGGTGGCCTTGGTGATTCCTGGATCCATTGTGCTCGTGCATCAGACCTACTTTGGCAGCCAGCCTAGGATTAGGACCACAGCAGCTGTTGGTTCAGGGGGAGTTTTGCCCCCTCTCCACCCTCAGGGCCACGGGGCTCCTGCTTGGGAGTGGAGAGGGGCAAAGAGTGTACAAATCCCAGTTGGTTTGCTGAAAGCCAGTGGTGGTCACAGAGTGAGACTGGCCAACGCAATGGGGAATTGAGTATCATTCACCACCATGGTGCCCTGTTCCAGGTGGGCAATGACCTGATTGGATGCTTGCCCTGGCGCGCGGTTAGGGGGAACTGATCTCCTGGCCACACCTCAGGGCCAAGGGGCACCGCCAGCCCCATGGGAGCTGAGCAGCCGGAGCCTCTCTTGACACCACACCTCTCTACCAGGTTAGGGCCGCCATGGTAGGTAGTTATATTATCAATGGCAATGGAATTGTAGGCCCGACAGATAGGTTTGGTTGCTTAGGCTGACACTTCAAGTTAAAAACCAACGATAAGTTAAATTGCGTAGCTAGTGGTGCTAACCACAAAACTTCCTGCAAGGAAGTCGAAAATATGGCCAGCCGCTCAAACAATGGGCCTAAATTTAAGGCAAGTTAAGGCAAGCAAACTAGTTCCACTTATCCGTGGCTGGAGGCCCTACCCCAAACAATGCGATATGAGTGCAGCCAGGAAGTTCCTGTGTCATCTAGCATCTAGACCATAGGGGCCGAGCTGTATTCAATAAATAATGCAAGCAAGATAAGATAGCTGATGCCCCTCTGATAAGCAAGCCTTCCCCAGCATTAAATATAGGGTAAATGGGTTCCTGTAAATACAAGGAAACAAGCCCCCCATTCCATGGTGACTCGAGCTACTTGCTCGTAGAGAACAGTAAGTACTATGATGAACTACTAGTCGGAACCTTGGCTAAGCGGAACCATCCATGTGGTTATTGCAAACAGTTCTTTCCATTTCTTTGGGGCATTTCTCCCCCTGATCTTCCTCCTCACCAGTATGGTCTGCCAGTCACTAAAGAGTGGCCGTGCTCCTTGCAACTAGAGCCCCTGGTGGCTTTTTCAGGGGTTTCTAGATCGCCATTTATCACTGATCACGGCCCCTAGCTGGTCTATGGCAACACCGCTCTACTGGTTGGTTACTTGCGTCCAATGGCTGTTCTTTGCCCAGGTTTAGTCTGCCCATAGCCTGTGGACCCTTAGCACCTGGCCAGTTGGCTGGCTTACGGTCACAGCACAGTGGCCACAGGACTATGGTGGTGCTAACCAGTGGCATTCAAGGGCAACCTCACTGAAGGTCCCCCAGAAACCTGAGCCATGCCCCCTATGTCCCCTAGCCATCTGAGCTAACTATGGTGAGCCACCTGGTCTTTGGCTTATATTTCTATCGACACATTTATAGGTTGCTGCGATAATTTAGTGCTGATTGTGATTATCATTCTCATCCAGTAAACAGTGTCCCAGCACTGGCCTGCCCCAATTGGGGCATTGCTTATGGGAGGGAGCAGGCTGCTCTTTTTGGTCAAAGCCCTGTACCCAGACCTCAATAGCCACTGCTGGTGGAGCTACTGGCGGTGCTAGCCCCCTAGAGTGACCCAGCTCCGGTGGATTGCCATAATTACCTTTGCAAAGACAGTTGTGAAAGTCTTGGCCATATTCTTCACCGTATCCTGTTTTATCCAATTCATATGTTCATTTCCCTGGACTGACCAGATGTTATCTCCTACGTGGGTTTGTTAGCTTACCCTTAGGAATCTTTGGGCGGTTTCAGTCTTTACTTGTACTGAAGGCCGTGACTTCCCTAATGAATGCCTGCCCCTCATCTTCATCCAGTCGGCGAGATCCGGTTCCCCAATATTCTCTATCACTAGCTATTTCTCTGATTTTGATCAGCGTTGATGGCTTAATTCCAGATCAAGAGTCAGGCTGAGAATAGTTGCTCAAGTAGCCCTAGACTAGCTATATCTGAGCAGTGCAATACTGAACCCTGCTAACTAAGCCAGGATGTTTATTTACTCACTTCACCCACTGTCTGCATGGGATGACTCAATCAGGGCTGCTCAAGAAACCATTGCCAATATTCTTGCTAATGTTGGCTGCCCCAGTTGAGGTTCAATTCACTCTCATAATCAGAAATCTTTTTGCAAAAACCGATGGAGTGTCAGCAGAATCACTTTTCATCACCATTCACACACCAGGTTGCCATGAAGTTCTAGGGGAAACCGTAGATCTGCCCTGGAAACTAGGTGATCTGTCGGATCAATCATGGCTCTGAGGGCAAAGGGATTTGCTCAGGTAGATATGGCAGTTGTCTGACTGGACTAACCCATCACCACAGGAACTTCCTAGTTCCGTTATCATGGGACAAATCACACCATTTATGGTAAAGACACCCATGGACTTGAATGCCAGATCAAGAGCTGACAATGATTCTCTGCGCATTTTAGCTATTTCTGCTCGCGCAGACATTGGTGGCGGGCCTGAACAGCTCTACCAACTGACCCAGGCACTGGCACCAGCCGTACAGACAACCATTGCCTGTCCAGATGATGCTCCCTACGCTGATCGCTTTCGCGGGTTACAGGGTGTACCACAAGTAATCACTATTCCCCATCGCGCTTTTCATACCAGGGCGCTGTGGCAGCTGATCCGCCATGTGCAGGCAGGTGATTTTCACATCATTCACTCCCACGGGAAAGGGGCAGGGCTCTATAGCCGCTCTGTTGCTGCCATGACCGGGGTGCCCTGCGTCCACACCTTTCATGGGTTACACATAGATAGTTATGGTCTGGTGAAACGGCAAGCTTATCTATCATTGGAACGGGCAATGGGTTCTGTGACACAGGCAATTATTGCTGTTTCCCAGGGTGAAGCTAAATTATTAGGTGAGGCGCGTCTGTTCCCAGATCATAAACTGCATATTATAGAAAATGGAGTCGAAATACCGGAGATATTTATCCAGAGAGACTACACAATGCCAATGCGAGTGCTTTCTGTTAGCCGATTTAACTACCAGAAGAATACAGAGCTGTGCCTTGATATTGCAGCACACCTCAAAGAGGCCGATGCAAAGGTACAAATCCAGGTTATTGGTAGTGGAGAGTGCTTTGAGGCTTGCCATGCCCGCATCCTGCACCAGAGCCTAGGGGGATTTATATCTCTTGTGGGGGCCACAAACAAACCGCGGGAATTTATGCAAAAGGCAGATGTGCTGTTATCCACGTCGCGATGGGAAGGCCTGCCACTTGCCGTACTTGAAGCCATGTCAGAGGGGGTGATACCCGTTCTTTCTGATGTGGTTGGAAATCGTGATACGGTGGCAGGAGGAGAACTGAGCCAGCTGCTTTTTGTCTCAGGCCATGCCAGGGAGGCTGCTACCCTTCTCATTGCCTTAGCTGACTGCCCCCCCCCCCGCCTTAAATATCTATCTGCACTAGCACGAGAACATGTCAAGAGCCGATACTCTGCTACCCGCATGGCTGCCAACACACTAGCACTCTATGAATGGGTACGCTCATCTTAAGACTGATCAAAAAGCAGGTATTATACATATATCAAGTGCCTACAGTCTTTTCATATTAGGAATGGGGGTTACCCTAGTAGGGCCACTGCAATAGTGGGGCAATCTACCAGGTCTGCAGCCCACACTCAGAGTCTGGTTATTGTCAGGAGATGGCCTGGGAGTGGGCTTAGGCTTCTGCCCTAGCTCTTCCTAGGTCTGCCATCTAGCCCGCCCCCGCTACAGAACAATATCTGCACTAAGGATGCTCTAGCTAATTTTAGCCTATTAATTGGTTTGCTTTTGAGTCTGATAACCTTCAGGCATTATCTGCTGAAAAGTTGAGCCTTCCCCGTCTGCATATCCTGACCAGATACCCCTTGGCCCATGGAGCAAGGTCTGGAGCTTCACCCCACCATCATTGGCTCCCGCCACATGGTTGACCACAGGACTTGGCTACATTTATATCATAGTATCACTCTGCTTCTTAGTGCTTTTCTGTCCAGGGGCTGTTGCTCTACGGGCCTAATTCCCATAGCCTAGCTACTCTGGCATCTGATTGGCCAGGGGTGCTGCGGCTGTCATGGAGCTGTGGTTAGTCTTTTAGCTGTGGTGGCTCCGTGGCCTGTTCTGTAGCCCATCCGCCTATTCATATTCATGG
>RKSC01000090.1 GCA_007571085.1 Synechococcus sp. PNGco_S_binSS4 | reverse complement strand
CCTAGATGGCATCTTAGATCTGGATCTGAGGGGCAGCCGCAGGACCAGCAGAGGGGGCACTGGTGAGAACCGGGTTATCCTAGAACTGCGTACTGAGCTTTAGTAGCAACCTGGGTTTGTAGGGCTTATGCCATCTGGGAAGGCAGGTTTATGATACAGGAGAAGCCCTGGCAGGGTACAGCCTCCATTCGATTTTACCGCTCTGGTGGGCGGACTATTCACCAAGGGGGGTGTACTGCAACCTTGAAACTTTCCCGCCCCATGGGACTAGAAGGCACCTGTGAACTTCTCTTTACTGCACACCGCCGGGGGCTTGGTGGGGGACGACTCCCTGCACATCAATTGCCAATTGGAACCCCAGAGCCGTGGCCTGCTCACCAGCGTGGCAGCCCAGAAGGTTTATGGTACTTAAGTCAGATGACTCCGTCAATGTGTTAATGAGAAGCCTATCAAAAACTGGTTCTGGGCTGTCAAATGAGAAGACTTTTTATGAAGAGTACAAGTATGAATGAAAGCGACTCCAAATTGAAGTATGCAGAACACAATTAATCAAAGAAAAGAATATGCCAAGATATCTTTGTGGATAGTAATTATTTGGCTTGGTTTCATAGCAAGTATTGTATCTGCAAATGGAATGTCTTCTTATCTATTCCGATTCTCCACAAGTAACATTATTATTGCTGTACTAGATACTTCGCTTGACCAATATTCTTATCCCTGCTATTTGGTTGCAAAGTATCTTTTCGATCCTCTAGAGAGTAAGTTCTAATCATAAGATTTATAGTTGAATAGAATTTGGCCAATCGGGGCGGTAGCCCTCTGGCTTCCAGGGGGCGGGGAGCTGCAGTTGCCATAGCCCCATCACTATTGAGATCCCTTACTAACTCCAGCCTAAGCAACCGCTGGTCACTTACCAGATTTCCATCCATATGACGAGAATGTGGATGTCATAATTTGACACTGTGGCCTGTAGCTAAAGCCAGCCGCTAAAGATAGATCTTTTACTTCTGGTTCAGAACAATCAGTAATTTAGATGTAGAATTCTCATGGTCTTAGGAACGACTGATTCACCCCATGCTCAGGTGGTGGCAGGGTCCTGCCATGGCCGTAGCAGTGGGGGGCATGGTCATAAATGGTCATAATTCTGAAGATTGTGAGAAAACGTTACCCTCTTCCCATTAGATTAACCTTCGTAACCAGCAGTTCTGGATCAGCACCCTTACCCATACTCTAGGTTCCTACTGTCAACGTTGCTACCACGCCCCATGGCTGTTGCCCTGGCTCCGCTGCTCAAGGAAGGGACCAAGAAGTCCCACACTATGGCTGAAAACACTGGCTTTGTGAGCTGCTTCCTAAAAGGGGTGGTGGAAAAGGCCAGCTACCGTAAGTTGGTGAGTGACCTCTACTTTGTCTATGGGGCCATGGAGGAAGAAATGGGTCGCCTCAAGGACCATCCGGTGGTGGGTCCCATCGTGTTTGATGAGCTGAACCGGAAGGAAAGCCTGGCGGAGGATCTTGCCTACTACTACGGCGAGAATTGGGACGCTCAGGTGCAGCCCTCAAAACCAGCCCAGGACTATGTGGCCCGGGTTCACCAGGTGGCTGCCCAGGAGCCGGAACTACTGGTGGCCCATGCCTACACCCGCTACATGGGCGACCTCTCCGGTGGTCAAATCCTCAAGACCATTGCCCAGAAGGCCATGAACCTGGGGGAGCGGGATGGGGTTAACTTCTACAATTTTGACACCATCTCCGATGAAAAGGCATTCAAGGCCATGTATCGCAGCAGGATGAACAACCTGCCCATTGACCAGGCCACGGCAGACCGCATTGTGGAAGAAGCCAACCATGCCTTTGGCCTTAACATGAAGGTGTTCAAGGAGTTAGAGGGGAATTTGATCCTGGCCATTGGCAAGACCCTCTTTGGTTTCCTCACCCGCCGCCAGCGGACTGGCAGCACAGAAGGAGGAGCCACAGCAGTGGCTTGAATTTCCATTGGCCTGTGGATGGTCACAGAACCATGGCCCTTAGCCGGTAGTGGGTCCATCCTCTCCCCTAGTGCCCTCCCTTGGGGGTCCGCCAGGGGATCTACCCTTGCGACCACTGAAGGTGCTCATTCCTGGTACGGGGCCCCGCTTTCAATGTGGTGGCCTGGCCGTGGAGTTGCAGTTGGTCAGAAGGGCCCAGGCGCTGGTGGCCACAGAACTGGTCACCTATGGGCAGCGGCAGAGGGGTGTTCCCTTCCTCAAGGATCTGCTCAAGGAAGAGCCGGTTAGCCTTGAGCGCCAGGCTCCCCTTTGGCTGGTGAGCTGGGGATTTCATGTGCCCCGGTTGTTGGGACGCCTCCGTGGTCGCGCCATGGCCTATCACGCCCATAGCACTGGTTATGGCTTTCACCTACCTCCTGGTGTTCCTGTGCTGGCGGTGAGCCGCAACACCATGGCCTACTGGGGAGCACGGGCACCCCGCAATCCCCTCTTTCTCCTGCCCAATACCATCAGCCCAGGCTTCCACAACCACCACCAGGTGCGTGATCTTGATGTACTGGTGCAGCACCGCAAGACCAGTGCCTATGTGCTCCATGCCCTGGTGCCAGCACTCCGTTCCCGGGGGTTGCGGGTCCACGTGCAGGAGGGCTGGGTGGATGACATGGCAGCTCTGTTTAACCGCAGCAAGGTCTACCTCTATGACTCGGCAGACCACTGGAACCAGGCAGGGGTGAGCGAAGGCTTTGGCCTACCCCCTTTGGAGGCCATGGCCTGTGGTTGTGTGGTGTTCTCCAGCATAAATCATGCCCTAGCAGACCACCTCACCCCTGGTATCAACTGCTTCCAGATTGGTGCGGGCACACTGGCTGCAGATGTGGAGCGCATCTGTTTTATCTGCGGTGCAGAGCTGAACGGGGCACCCACCTCAGCACCAGTACCATGGGGAGACACCAGGGAACAGCCACTGGAAACAGTGCTGCAAGAGGTGAACAGCCATTGGGATCGCCTGGCCAGGGGGGAGCAACCCCTACAATCCAACCATTGGCCCCTCGGAACCCGTTGGAAACGCTGGTTGCGGCGCTGGTGTTGATCCCTAGGGGCATACTGTGAACACCATCTAAGGACAGGATGGGCATCCTGGATCATCTCAACAGCAGCCAGCAGCAGGCGGCAGTCCACCACTGTGGTCCTTTGCTGGTGGTGGCCGGGGCTGGCAGTGGCAAAACCCGGGTGCTGACCCACCGCATTGCCCACCTGCTGAACCACCATGGTGTGGAGCCGGAGGAAATCCTGGCGGTTACCTTCACCAATAAGGCGGCCCGGGAAATGAAGGAACGGCTGGAGCTGCTGCTGGTACAACTATGGGCCATGGAGCGTCATGGCCAGCCCTGGAACAGCCTGGTGAAGGCTCAACAACGGCAGCTGCGTAGTCAAGTGTACCAGCAGGTGACCAAATCTTTATGGATTGGCACCTTCCATGCCTTATTTGCCCGGTTGTTGCGTGTGGAGATGGATAACTACCAGGATCCGGATGGTGGTTTCACCTGGACTCGTCAGTTCACCATCTATGACGAGCAAGATGTGCGCAGCCTCCTCAAAGATATCATCACCCAGGAGCTGAACCTAGACCACCGTTCCTTTGATCCCAAACAGGTGCGCTGGACCATCAGCAATGCCAAAAACCGCTGCCTATTACCAGATGCCTATGCCGCAACCCAGCCAAGTCGTCGTGGGAAAAAAATTGCTGAAATCTACCGCCGCTATCGCCAATGCTTGGCCTCCAACAATGCCTTGGATTTTGATGATCTGTTGCTGATTTCTGTACAGCTGCTCCGGGACAATGCCCAGGTGCGGAGTGTGTGGCATCAGCGCTTCCGACATCTGCTAGTGGATGAATATCAAGACACCAATCGCAGCCAATATGAATTGTTGCGATTGTTGGCCACCAATGGTCAAGACCCCAGCACCTATAAAACATGGCAGAATCGCTCCCTGTTTGTTGTTGGCGATGCGGATCAGAGTATCTATGGCTTTCGGGCGGCTGATTTTAGGATTTTGCTGGACTTTCAGAGGGATTTTGGGGGCAGCGAGGCGGTTGATGATCCCTCGATCATGGTCAAGCTGGAAAAAAATTATCGTTCCACAGCCACTATCCTAGCTGCAGCCAATGGGCTCATTGCCCATAACAATACCCGCATTGAAAAAGTCTTACAACCAACTCGCCCCAATGGTCGGCTTATCCAGCTCAGCTGCTGTGATGACGAGCTGGCTGAAGCGGATGCCCTGGTGCAAACCATCCGGATGGCCAAGCAGTTGAACCCAGAGCTGGGGTGGGGAGACATGGCTGTTCTATATAGGGTTAATGCCCAATCCCGGGTTTTGGAGGAGGCCTTGGTGCGCCAGCAGGTGCCCTACACCATTGTTGGTGGTCTGGGCTTTTATGACCGCCGGGAAATTAAGGATATTCTGGCCTATCTTCGCCTGCTGCTGAATCCAGCAGATGGCCTCAGCCTCTTGAGGGTTATCAATGTGCCACGGCGGGGTATTGGCAAAACCACCATCCAACGCCTCACAGATGCTTCCACCCAGCTGGATGTTTCCCTCTGGGAGGTGATCTGTGATTCTGAATCAGTGCGGAGTCTGGCGGGGCGCTCTGCCCGATCCGTGGTGCAGTTTGTGGCATTGATCAAACAACTTCAGCAACGGATTGACCATTTACCTCCAGCCACACTGGTGCAGCAGGTCATTGAAGAGAGTGGCCTCATGGCTCAATTACAGGCAGAAGCCACAGATGAGGCGGAAGAACGGCTCCGCAATTTGGGGGAATTGGTTAATGCGGCGCTGCAATATCAGACAGAAATTGATGGACCACCAGAACTCCGTGATTTTTTGGCCTCCACCGCCTTGGCCAGCGACACCAGAGACAAAGATCTGAACGTGGATCGGGTGGTGCTCATGACCTTTCACGCCAGCAAGGGACTGGAGTTTCCCCTGGTGGCCTTGATGGGCCTGGAGCAGGGTTTATTCCCCAACTACCGGGCCATAGAGGATCCAGCCTCCCTAGAAGAGGAACGGCGACTCTGCTATGTGGGGCTTACTCGCGCCAAAGATGAACTGCACCTCTTCCACGCCCAGGCCCGCCGGCTCTGGGGTAGGGGACGGGAGCCTGCCATACCATCTTGTTTTCTGGCGGAACTACCGGAGCATGTGGTGGAAATACGACGTGCCCCCAGCAGTGGCCTGGCCCTGGGCCGCCCCCACCTGGAGCGGCCCCTACGCAGTGATCGGCCAGAGGGCAACCCAGGGGCCCATGGTGAATCCACCCATGGGTCCCCATGGAGGCCGGGGGATCTGCTGGACCATGAGCAACTGGGGCGGGGACAGGTGACCCATTGCTTTGGTGCAGGGAATAAGCTTTTTCTGGCTGTGAAATTCGGTAGACAACCCCCCAAGGTTTTGGATCCCCGCCTGGCTCCCATTCGCAGGCTTCAGAAGCCTGATTGAAGCCTCCATGGCACCCTTGACCCCACCACCGAATCTGGCACCTGAATTGCAAGGGCTGCTGGGTCAGCCCACCAGCCAGGTGCTGATCATACTCCTGGCCAGCCTTAGCTCATGGCCCCTACACCTGTATCTGGTGGGTGGTGTGGTGCGGGATCAACGGCTCCACCGCAGCGGGGCAGGGGGTTGCCAAGCTGTGCAGCCTGTGGATCTGGATCTGCTCCTGGTGCCCCACCACCTGGAGCCACCTGTGCTGCCCCTATGCCGTGTGCTCCACCACTGGCAGGAGGCCTTGGAAAGGGGGGGATGGTCCCTCACCACCCAGGTGCATGGCGCCTTTGGCACCGCCCATCTGGTTGCCCAACCATCCAAATCTCAGGCACAGCACCTGCACCCTCCAGACCATGGCCACATCAATGCTCCTCTAGCCATTGATGTGGCCATGGCCCGCACTGAGCACTACCCCATCCCCGGAGAGAATCCCCATGTCACCCTCATCGCTGGAGATGATGGGGTGCTGGTGGACTTGAGCCGCCGGGATTGCTCCATCAATGCCATGGCTTGGCTGCTGCCCCATGGACCATTGCTGGATCCCTACAGGGGTCAGCAAGACCTGGACCATGGTTTGCTGCGCTTCCTCCACCACACCAGCCTCCGGGATGATCCCACCCGGATCATTCGGGCCGCCCGCTATGGAGCCCGTCTGCACCTCAATTTGACCCCTACAGCACTTCAACAGCTCCATGGCACCCTACACAGCTGGCCTTGGCGCCGTGAGCACCCATGGCCTGCAGCCTTGGGGAGCCGCCTGGGCATGGAGCTGGATCTGTTATTCCAGCAGGAACCTTGGTTGGAGGCCATCACCCTGCTGCAATGCTGGGGTGCTCTGGAGCTGGTGGATTGGTCTGGAGCATTGCAACGGGATCAAACCTGGCAACGGCGCCTAAGCTGGGCTGAGCGCTGGAATCTTCCCCTACTACCAGCCCTACTTATGGGTGCCGCTGAGCCCCTAGCCGTGGCCGAACGGCTACAGCTACCTATAACCCAACAACGGCTCATGGCCCAGACCATCCATCTACAAGCATGGCTGCAGTCTTAAGATCACTGC
>RKSC01000056.1 GCA_007571085.1 Synechococcus sp. PNGco_S_binSS4 | reverse complement strand
TGGCTACACCTCTCCATGCTGCCATCAACCCCTAGAAGCCATTGTCTCTGGCCGGGAGCTGAAGATCCAGCACATTGACTACAGCCTGCCCCAGATTTGCGGCCCCCCATGACGGGTATGCACCCAACGCTAACTAAAACCCCTTGCTTTTAGAGAGAGACATCTATGCACATGCCCATGAGCGACAACCTGAATCTTAACTTGCTGGCAACCAATGAGCAGAAGGCCCAGCTGAACCGCAAGCAATTTGATGCTTGGGGGCTCTTCTGCATCAATGTGATGAGCAGCCCCGGTGCAGGCAAAACTATTTTGCTGGAGAAAACCCTGAGGGCCTTGGCACCTGGCCATGCCATGGCCGTCCTGGAAGGGGATATGACTACCCAGTTGGATGCTGATCGGCTAGGAGCCCTGGGTATTCCCACGGTTGCCATCACCACCGGTAGGAGCTGCCACCTGGATGCCACCATGGTGGCCGGTGGCCTGCAGCTGCTCCAGGACCAGTGCAACCCGGCCTCTTTGGATGTGCTCTGGGTGGAAAATGTGGGCAATTTAGTCTGCCCAGCAGAGTTTACCACCGGTGAACACTGCAAGCTTGCCCTACTGAGCGTCACCGAGGGAGAGGACAAACCCCTCAAGTACCCGGTGATGTTTCACGAGGCGGACTGCGTACTGATCACCAAAATTGACCTGCTGCCCCATGTGCCTGCAGAGCTGGAGTGCATTGGCAGACATATTCGTCAGGTGAATGGCCACTGCAGTGTTTTTCCGGTGTCGGCCCTCACCGGTGCTGGTCTAGGGAGCTGGTGGAACTGGCTTGAGCAGCAATTGCTGGTCCAGAAGGGCCACGGCCACCACCAAAACCCACAGGGGCACACCCATGGACTGAATGATCCAGCCCTGATGTGCACCTAAGCAATGGGACCCTTCTGCCCTCTTTGCCAACTCACCATGAACTGCAACCATCACCGCAGCCAAGGCCCCGTGCTACAACTGGCCGCTCTGGCCGCATGCTGCCTCCTGGCGGTAGCTTGCTCCCCCCGCCCACCATCCACAGTCACATCCACCACTGCAAGGCAGAGCAACGACCCCATCACCATTGGCTATAGCAACTGGGCAGGTTGGTGGCCATGGGCAATTGCAGCAGAAAAGGATCTTTTTGCCAACAATGGTGTTCTTGTGCAGATGAAATGGTTTGACGGCTACGTGGAATCCATGGAAACAATGGCTGCCGGACGGATTCACTGTAACTCCCAAACATTGAATGACACCATCTCCTTCCTTCCCGGTGCCAATGGCGGGCAGGTGGTGGTGCTAGTGAACGATAACTCCACTGGCAATGACCAGATTATTGTGGATCGCTCCATCACCTCCATCCAAGATCTTAAAGGCAAAACCGTTGCCGTTGAAGAGGGGGTGGTGGGTGATTTTCTTCTCAGCTTGGCCCTCCAAGACAATGGAATGACAAGGGATGACCTCATCATCAAAGGTCTACCAACCGACCAGGCAGCAGCAGCCTTTGCCGCTGGCAAGACCGATGCCGTCGGAGCTTTTCCTCCTTATACGGGAACCGCCAAAAGAAGGGGGGGAGCCCATGTGTTGGTCAGCTCTGCTGAGTACCCCGGAGCCATTCCCGACCTGTTGGTGTGCAGTGGTGATCTGATTGCTGAACGGGGCAAAGACATACAGGCTATTGTGGACACTTGGTGGGATGTGCGGGCTTTTATGGAGGCAAATCCTGATGAAGCAGAAGCCATCATGGCTAGGCGGGCTGGTATTTCTCCGGAAGACTATAGACAATACAAAGATGGCACCACACTCTTCAGCATTGAGGACAATCTTGAGGCATTCCGTGGAGGCAACACAATGCAATCCATGCCCTACGCTGCTGAGATCATGGCAAACTTTATGGTGGAAACAGGGTTTATCCCAGAAAAGCCTGATATGAGCAATCTCTTTAATGATCGCTTTGTCAAAGCCACTGTAGAATGATGCCCCATATGACCCAGAATCGTTTATCCCTAAATTCCATTCAATCCTCCGCCTATGGCCTGGGACTCCAGGGGTTATCCCTGCTGTTGCCCCTGGTGCTCTGGTTTGTGGTGAGCCATGCCCAGGTTGTGGACACAGCCTTTCTCCCCTCTCCCACCCAGGTGCTCAGCTCTCTCTGGTCCATGGCCCGCAGTGGCATCTTGTTTGCCGATGTCTTCGCCAGTCTTCAGCGGGTGCTGTTGGGCTTTCTACTGGCTGCTGTGGTGGGGGTTCCCCTGGGAATCCTGATGGGTTCCTTTGCCACCATCCGGGCCCTACTAGAACCTCTCTCCGGCTTCCTCCGCTATATGCCTGCTGCAGCTTTTACCCCTTTACTGATTATCTATCTGGGAATTGATGAGGCACCTAAAGTTGCCTTAATTGCCATCGGCACAGTGTTTTTTAACATGCTAATGGTCATGGATTCAGTCAGATTTGTCCCGGGGGAGTTAATTGAGACCACACTCACCCTGGGTGGTTCCAAGCGCCAGGTGGTGACTCAGGTGATCACCCCCTATGCCCTACCCAACATCATTGACACCCTGCGCATCAACATGGCCACATCCTGGAACCTGGTGGTGGTGGCAGAGCTGCTGGCAGCAGAGGTGGGATTGGGCAAACGAATCCAGATGGCACAACGGTTTTTCCGGACTGACCAGATTTTTGCAGACCTGCTGGTGCTGGGTCTGATTGGCTTTGCCATTGATCTGGCTTTCCGTCTGTTGTTGCGCCTCACCTGCCGTTGGGCTGTCTAAGTTGAAGAATCATCATGGACATTGATGTACATTCTCTATACAAGATTTTTGGTCATGGGCCCCATGGTCGGACCGTGCTCAAGAACATCAATTTTAGGGTGCCATCGGGACATTTTACTGCTTTTGTGGGACCATCAGGTTCGGGAAAGTCCACCCTGCTGCGCCTACTAGCTGGTCTGGAGCACCCCAGCAGTGGCAGAATCTTAATGGACGGCAAGCCCATAACTGGGCCAGGGCCTGATCGGGGTCTGGTGTTTCAAAACTATAGTCTCTACCCCTGGTTAAACCTGGCACAGAACGTGGCCTTTGGCATGGAGATCCAAGGTTGCTTTTCGCGAAGAGATATTCAGGAGCGCACGGCCTATTTTCTGGATGTGGTGGGTTTGGCAGACTGGCACAAGCTTTTACCAAGAGAGTGCTCTGGCGGCATGCAACAACGGGTCGCTATTGCCCGGGCCCTTGCAGTGGATCCCCAGGTGCTGCTTCTAGATGAGCCCTTTGGCGCTCTGGATCTTCACATCCGCAACTCCATGCAGGATTTTCTCTATCGCCTTTGGCAGCGTACCCGTCTCACTGCTGTTTTAATCACCCATGACCTGGAAGAAGCGCTCCTTCTAGCTCAGCAAGTGCACGTCCTAGCTCCCAATCCTGGCTGCATCACCCATACCCTCACCACAAATTTCAACCGTTCCGATTTCAGCAAGCTACGTTTCAGTGACACTTTCCTTCAGCAGCGCCAAATCCTGGCCCAGGCCATGGGTAGCTAGCCCCATGGAGAAACCATGGGCTAAGGGCCATGGGGAAAAGAAGACCCAGACGTTTTCTGTTCCATTGGCAGTTAATTTGTATTGGGCAGATCCAGCCCTTTAATTACCAGCCCTTTTGATTAAAGGATAGAACGGAGTTTCTGTGTAGGCTCAACACAGAGTATGGGAACCATGTGGCACCACCACCCCTCCTACCTAAGCATATCTGGCCCTGTCATCACGGCAAAAGCGAGGGACATCCCGATGCAAGAGCCGAGAAATACTCCTTTGCTGTATGGGGGCAAGTTTCCAGTTGTAAGTGCGGCCAAGGGCAATGCCATCGTCATCAACACGACAGTAGGTAAGAAGGGCCAGCCCATGGTGATATTCGATGCACCGGACAGAACCACAAAAGCAATGAATGTGTGGTGCAACAAACAGGAGAGTTACCAACGGCACAATCAGGAATCTGAGTTGAAGTATACAATACCTCGCGTGGATGGTATAGATAACGCAGCAATAAGGACTCCAGCAACAGGAAGTAGGGCATTATATTTAGACAATCCCACACACGCAATCGTTACGCCAACAAGGGTACCTATGTGGATTTGGGTGGTCCAAAAGCCGGACAAACTGGAGCATGGAACAAAATAGCATTACCACAACTATTATAGAATGTGTGTAATACTGAAAATTCCACGCAACATCTGAAATAAGCAATACATCGGCTGATGAGAAAGCAGCATTACGTTGACTAATTCCGTGATACCTGAGTATTGCATAGCCAGTCCAGAGGATTTGCCATATCAAGATTTGACGGAACAGCGCGTCAGCAAATTTGAAGCTGAGACCCAGGAAAGTACAAGCATCAACGAATAACTTGAATAACTAAGTATACAGGGGAGGTTATGTAGTCTGATATTCTAATTGCCAGGAATCAATCAGGTGGAGCTGTTCAAGGGCATCCGGTCCCAACTCCTGTACTAGGGTTTGTTGGATCAAACGCAGCATAGAATAGAGGAGAAGTAGTAGTAGGGCAAGTGAGCTGCTCTCTATAAGCTGCCCTCCTATAAAACGTTTCATGGGTTGGTAACAGTGGAGAAGGTGCATCACAGTAACAGACAACCCCTGCCATCAGTCAACCAAGAGCCTTCCACCCCAGCTCCGGAAGCTAGCCTGAAGCCGCTGCCTGCCCGTAAAGGCTGGCTGAAGCAGGCACATGCTGCGGTGGGCTGCTGTGAGCACCACCCAAAACCCCTATCCCGCCGCCCTGGGGTTGATTATGGATCCAGGCAATCTAGGGGTAACTCCAGGGCAGTTGCCTCCCGGTAGAGAGCTTGCTGGGCGGGTACGTCACCAGTGCGGTAGGCCAGCTGGGCCCGTTTCCGGAGAGATTCCATGAGCACCTGGCGACGCAACTGAGTGCTTGCCTGGGGAAAAGTGGGCTGAGCTTTGCTTGTGGCCATGGGGTGTTGGCAAACCTCTGAGGACCCTCAGGTTAGCTGGTCTTCAGGAGATGGTGGCTAACCCACACCAGAACGGTAAAGAGTAAGCACATCAGACATGGCACGAATACGGGCCACGGTTTGGGACAACTGCTGGGCACTGCGTAGTTCAATGCTCAGGTCAATTCGTGCAGGTTTACCACGGCTCGTGCGCACCCGTGCATCCAGGACATTGATATTGGAATCGGAAAGACGTGTGAGAATATCCTTCATTACCCCGACACGATCCAGCACATCAATTCTTAGGCCAACAGGATAGGCATTGTCTTCGCGATGACTGGGATTCCATCGCACCGGCAGGCGGCGCTCCAGAGGGATACGTTCGATATTATCGCAGTCTTGGCGATGAATCGTGAGACCATGATTACCTAAGGATATGGCACCAACAATGGGTTCCCCCGGCAGAGGTGTGCAACAACCAGCCAGGCGGAAATCTAACCCATCCACTCCAAGAATGGGGTTACCCTGTAGCTGATGGCTTGGAGGATACAGATCCCGACTGGAGGAAGCTGGAATGGCAGGTTCAGGATCAAGACGGGGTTGGAGCTGGTTCTGGCTGTCATGGAGACGAATTTCTTCCCGAAACCTATTAGAGACTTGTTGAATTGTGAGTACACCAAAACCAATGGCAGCCAAAAGATCATTAACGCTTTGAAGGTTACAGCGCTCAGCCACCCTCTGCATGGCTGGAGATTTGAGGAGTTCTTCCAGGCCATGGCGGCCCAGCTCATGCTCCAGCATATCTCGACCGCGGTTGATGTTTTGCTTACGATGACTGGCCTTGTACCACTGACGTATACGGTTACGGGCTGTGGGTGTGGCAACAAAGTTTAACCAGTCCAAACTTGGATGGGCATTGCGCTCCGTAATAATCTCCACAATGTCGCCATTTTTTAGGGTGGTGGATAAGGGAAGGAGGCGGTCATTGATTCGGGCACCTTGGCAATGATCCCCCACCTCAGAATGGATACGATAGGCAAAGTCCACAGGAGTAGAACCACGCCGCAAACCTAGAACATCTCCTTTGGGAGTAAAAACAAAGACCTCATCATCAAACAAGTCGTCTTTGATGGAAGACAAATAGTCCTGACCATCTCCATCAGGTGCTTCTTGCTGCCAACTGAGAAGCTGTCGTAGCCAATTGAACTGCTGCTCCACCTGGCCACTGGCAGGAGAGCCTCCCTCTTTATATTTCCAATGAGCGGCGATTCCATATTCTGCCATTTGATGCATTTTATGTGTACGAATCTGTGCCTCAATAGGTTTTTTATTGGCAATGACAGCAGTGTGCAATGACTGATAACCATTGGGCTTTGGTAAGCCGATATAATCCTTAAAGCGGCCGGGAATGGGGAAGAAGGTATCATGAACAACTGCAAGTGCTCGGTAGCAGCTCTCCACATTAGAGGTCAGAATGCGTAGGGCAGTCACATCATAAATCTCATAGAAAGTCTTATTCTGCCGCTTCATTTTACTCCAAATGCCATAAAGGTGCTTGGGGCGACCAGTCACATCCACCTGGTTGAGGCCAGCCTCAGCAAGACGCTGATACAGCAATTCCACGGTGGCATTAAGTTGGGCTTCCCGCTCACTCCGCTTACTGACCAGCTGTTGGGACACCTCACGAAACGCCTGGGGATTTAACACCTTGAAGGCCAAGTCTTCCAGCTCCCATTTTAGCCGGCCGATGCCAAGGCGGTTGGCCAGAGGAGCATAGATTTCTAATGTCTCAACAGCGATTCGCTTCTGTTTGATAGGTGATAGGGCTGTCAATGTACGCATGTTATGAAGACGGTCGGCAAGCTTTACCAGCACCACACGAATATCATTGGCCATGGCCAGAAACATGCGGCGCAGGTTCTCAGCTTGCTCCTCCGTGCGATTGACAAATTGAATGCCTCCCAGTTTGGTCACACCATCCACAAGGTCCCGCACCTCACGGCCAAATTTGGCCTCAACTTGGGCAAGGGTTACACCACAGTCCTCCACCACATCATGGAGAAAGCCTGCTGCAACCACACTAGGACTCACACCAATCTCTCGCAGCAGTCCTGCAACGGCAAGAGGATGGATGATATAGGGCTCACCACTGGCACGCTGTTGGCCATGGTGGTGCTGCCAAGCAAAATTAAAGGCGGCTGCAATCAGACCATTCCCCTTCAAAGGCACCTGGTGGTGCTCCGTGGGTGGTGCCTCTTGCAAACAGTTCACCAGCCAAGGGGGGAGCTTAATCTGGTAATGCTGGGCAAATTCTTCCCCACCGGCAGCCACAACCTCTCCCCTTGGGGTTTCACAACCGCTGATGACGGAAGAGCTAGGGGGTTCTAGCATATTGGGTGGTGCCTGGACTTCCAGATTAAGACCCAAAGCACCAGCAAGGTGAGGGAAACTATGGAAAAGCCCTCTCTTGGGGGCGTCAAGATGGGGACCAGGCAAACACAGGGCAGCTTATGCAGTTCATTGACTTGGTGCAGATTGAGGTGCAGGCTGGCCAGGGTGGAGATGGCATTGTGGCCTTCCGTCGAGAGAAATTTGTCCCAGCAGGTGGTCCTGCAGGGGGCAACGGGGGGCGCGGTGGTGACGTGATCTTGGAGGCCACAAGCAATTTGCAAACTCTCCTGGACTTCAAGTACAAGCGCCAGTTTGCAGCCATGGATGGGCAAAGAGGCGGACCCAAAAACTGCACCGGGGCCAGCGCACCAGCTTTGCTGGTTAAGGTTCCCTGTGGTACAGAAGTCCATGACCTGGTGGACAACAGCTGGCTAGGGGACCTGACCACACCAGGACAACAGCTCTGTGTGGCTGTGGGAGGGAAGGGGGGCTTCGGCAATGCCCACTACTTGAGCAACCGCAATCGGGCTCCAGAACAATGCACCATTGGCAAGCCAGGGCAGCAGCGGCGCCTGCAATTGGAGCTTAAACTCCTGGCTGAGGTGGGGCTAGTGGGTTTACCCAATGGGGGCAAGAGTACCTTGATTGGTGCCCTCTCCGCTGCCCGCCCCAAGGTGGCCAGCTATCCATTCACCACCTTAAGGCCCAACTTGGGGGTGGTGCAACGCCCCACAGGCGATGGCACGGTGTTTGCTGACATACCTGGTCTCATCGAAGGTGCTGCCATGGGAGCTGGCCTAGGCCACGACTTTCTACGCCACATCCAGCGCACCCGTCTTTTAGTCCATTTGCTGGATGCCACAACAGAGGATCCCTGTAGGGATGGTGCTGTGCTACTGCAGGAGCTGGGTAGCTACGATCCCACCCTGCTTGAGCGTCCACGTCTGATGGCTCTCAACAAACGTGATGCGGTGGCAGCCGACAGACTTGCATACCTGGCTGCCACACTCACCCAGGAGTTCCAGCGCCCCTGTCACCTGATTTCTGCAGCCACAGGGGAGGGCTTGGAGCAGCTGAAACAGGCCATCTGGGATCTGCTGGCCAGGATCCCTTGAGCAAATCAAGGGAGTGGCACCGGCCTATTGGCCTTCAGACCTGCAGGGCAGCGGCCCAAGGATGGAAAATGGGAAGGAGGGCAGGATCAGCAACTGCCAGCAGGGGATAGCCCACCGTTGCCAGTTGTGCACCGGCACTGGCAGGAAAGGGGTGGTCCGCCAGCAGCTGAATGGGACAGCCCAGCTCCTCCAGAATCAACCAGGCAGCGGCCAGATCCCAGATTTTGGGAGACGCCTCCAGGGCACCGAGACTTTGCCCTAGGGCAACACCTGCCATATTGGTGCTGGCCACGCCAAACATGCGCAGCTTGCAGGGGAAGGTCTGATTTGCTCGGCGCTGCAGGATCACCATGCTGCGGGTACAGAGACTGGCGCAGGCATTGGGGCTGATGACACCAATGGGCGGCTCCAGGCGGCGGCCATTGAGCTGCACACCTTCTCCCCTAACGGCAATGAGCCGCTGGCGCAGGGGGGGAACCTCCAGCCATCCCATCATGGGGCGCCCTTGGTGGAGCAATGCTAGGGAAATAGTCCAGTGGGGGATGCCATAGGTGAAATTTGTGGTCCCATCCAAGGGATCTAGAACCCATGCCCACTCCTCATCTGGAACCCGTGTGTTGCCCTCTTCGCTCAGTAAACCGGTGGCTGGGAAATGGTTGTGTAGCCACTGGCTGATGGTGCGATCACTCCAGCGATCACAGGCTGTGATGAGGGAGCCATCGGCTTTTCTCTCAGCCCCAATATGACCAAAATCCTCCATCTGCCGCGTGGCCACATGCTCCATGAGGGGGCTCAGCTGTTCTTGCCATGCGGCAATGGTTTGTTTCATGGGGAAGCCTCAGTCCAGCTCCATAGCCAGCACTTTGGCCAAGCTGTTTTCCGTATCAGAACGGAATTGGTGCACACGCACAGCACCTAGGGACCATGTGGCTGCTGCCATCAGGAGGATTTCAATCAACAACACAAAGCCATAGGCAGGGAATGCCGGGGGCAGCCACTGTCCTGGCCAGCCAGCAGGAATCAGGAGATGACCAAGGTCTAGCAAGCCACCACCCAGCAGCTTGCCCATGGCCCTGGATAAGGCCTGGGCTAAGGCCCAGGCTCCCACAAAAGTGCCAGCTGCCTCCGGCAGCGTTAAATCCAGCATGAGGGACAGGGTGGAATTGGTGGCAATGCCAGCAGCAAAACCAAAGAGCACCATCACCACCTGCAGCACCATCACCTGGGCAGTGCATCCCGCCAGCAGCAGCAGCACCAGGGAGAGGGTGATCAGTTGACAACCCAAACGGGAGCTGGCCATTTTTCCCAGCTTAGGGGTAATCAGAAAACCTGCCAGCAGCAAGCCCACCAGAGTTCCACCCCCCCAGAGAGCGTTGAGAATGGTGCTTTGGGAAATGGGTAGGCCAAATACCTCTGCCCCATAGCTTTCCAAGATGGGATCTTGGAGAAAAAGCCCCAGGGCAAACAGCACCAGAAACCCAAAAAACACCAAGGTTTGGCGGCTGGAGGTGAGAAGGGTCCAGGTGCGGGACAGGGTCATCACCTCTTCAGGCTGCTGATTGCCACTGCGGGAGCCACCCCGAGGCTCCATCCCCCAACAGGATAGGACGGTCAAGGCAATGACCACCAAGGCCAATTGCACCATGAAGCGTTGCAGCACAGGTTGGAGAAGGGCCGGATCAGTCACCCCATCCAAACGGCTCAGGGTGATGGAAATGCAGATGGCCCCCACAATGATTCCAACGGTCAACATGCACCAGATGATGCCCACAGCCCGGGGACGCTCCTTCTCCGTCGTGCGGTCAATGACCAAGGCCAAATAGGGGGTTGAGGCCATGGCCACTGCTAAGCCAAACAGGGCAAACAGTCCGCAGAGGGCAGCAGAGCCACCCCAAAAGGCACGGGTGTTGTCTGTGGCAATGGCATCACCCACAAAAAATATCAACGGAACGGAGAACACCGCAATGATGCAGTAGAAGAGGGAACCGGTGATCACGTAGGGAACCCGATAACGTCCCTGTAGGGGCCGGGCATCAGACAGCTGGCCAAACAACACACGGCTTGGGGCCACCAACTGCTCAAAGGCCAGGGCACCCCCCACCAGCAGCCCGGGAAAAGCCAACTCCGTTAGCATGATACGGTTCAGTAGGCCGGCAAAAACAACCGCCATGGTGCCCAGACAACCTTGGAACAAGCCAAGCCGCAGCACCTGAAGAAGGGGCAAGCCTGATGGACCTGGGAGGGCATGGGGAGGCTGGCTCCTGCTGCTCACGCCCTGGGGAGGTGAAGGCACAACGTTTTGATCTTAGGGGTGCTGGGAAGTAGGTTAAGGCTGGATTGGCAAGCCAGTATAGCGGTGCAGCCGGGCCAGATTCAAGTTGTAGTCTACAATAGCCCAGGTGTGATTAACGGCAGCACGGGTCAGGGTATTTTGCTGATCAATCATGTCCTGCTGGGTGGCAACACCGGCCTCATAACGGGCCCTGGTGAGCTCCAGAATTTCCTTTTGCACCTCCACTTGGCGCTCACGTAGCTCCAGCACTTTCTCCTGGGCATGTAAGGCAGAAAATTCCCTTTCCACATTCTCTTGAAAGCTGTTGCGTGCATTGGCCAGGAGATGCTCCTGCTGGCGGGCTGCCAATGTCCAACGACGGGCACTGGCCTGGGAAGACCCCCCATCACTGAGGGGAACCGTAAACCGTAAACCCAAGGCGGTGGAAATTTGTCCCCTAAGTTCTGGCCCTGAGGCCCTATTGATAAGGTTACCGGAATCCTGACCCCAACTCCCTGTAGCAAAGAGGGAGATGGTTGGCTGAAGGGCAGCCAGGGCCTCCTTAGCCCTCTCATCCCTTTCTTGGATGGCAGCAAGAAATTGCTGTAACTCTTCCCGGGAAGCGAAGGCGGCGATCACGCTCTCCTCCAAGGTGGCGCCCCAGGTTCCTTGACGGGTGTTTGGATCATGGGCTGTGGGGACCACCCCTTGAGGCAAATTCAGGACTCTCGCCAAGTGACGGCGGGCTGTGATCTGCCCAGCCTTGGCACTGGCCAGCAAAGCCTCACTGTCAATAAGCTGGTTTTGGGCTTGGAGCACATCCAAGCGGGCAGCCACCCCGGCCCTATGGCGAGCCCGGCTGATGGTCAAGGTGGCTTGAGCAGAATCAACAGCTGCCACCCGCAGCTTCACTTCACCATCTGTGCGTTGCACTTCATGGTATGCCTCCGCCACCTGTAATCTCACATCACGCTCTAAGAGCTTGTGTTGAAGTCTCAGCTGCTCCAGGC
The DNA here is from genome assembly GCA_007571085.1 of Synechococcus sp. PNGco_S_binSS4. GTDB lineage: Bacteria > Cyanobacteriota > Cyanobacteriia > PCC-6307 > Cyanobiaceae > Synechococcus_B. The sequence goes on along the minus strand of RKSC01000056.1, from coordinate 5,018 downwards.
CATGGCGATCTGCAGCAAGGCCGGGCTCCAACTGGGGATTTTTCCATAACCAGACCACATCCACATTGATGTTTGTTCCCACTTCACCGCTGGTGGAGGAGGATGTTTGGTCGTATTGGTGCTGCAGGGAAAATGACGGCAAACCTGAGGATGACTGCAGGGTGACTTGGGGCTTGAGAAGATTCAGGAAGGAAGCCTCCAGCTGGGCTTCCCGAGACTTCACTTCCAGAGCCAAAGCATGGAGGGATGGGTGATTGGCTTGAGCCAGTTGCTGGGCCTCCTCCATGGACAAAGGCCGCAACGTTGGTTCCCCAAAATCATCGGTGGACTGGGGCAGTGGCAACGGCGGTGGTGCGGTCAGATCCCCTAAAGAGGCTGGCAAAGGCTCACCTGACTCCGGCTCTACCGCCAGAACCGTCAATGGTGCTATTCCAGCCAAAAGGCTGCTCAGGAGTAAAGGAACCACGCGCTGAGAAGAGCGTTGCAGCAAGAGCAGAAAGCCAGACAATGGCCTTTAGCCTAAGGCTTGGACCAGCCAGCTGCTAGCCATCCGGCAGTCCCAGCTCTCCCATTTGATAGGTGGGGCAGTCTAATCATAGATTTGGCCATCTGGTGAACCCCCAGCCCTAATGTTTCGATCCCTTGTTCTAATGATCTTGATTATCGGTCTGGGCCTTGGTGTACAACGGGGCTGGATTGTGGTGGATTGGGCCTTCATGCAAGCCGACATCCAATCCCTATGGGAAGGGTTTGATCAGCGGTCTCAGGAGAACTATCAGCAGCAGTCCCAACCCCAGCCTTGACTTCTAGCCTGCCAAGAGGCCATCGGCACGCCGGTGCATTGGATTAAAGCCTTCTCCTTGCTCCTCCGCAAGGGTTGCCACAAGTCCTTCTCGATAGGTGGGGTGGCACAGCTTGTAGCCCCAGGAGAGCAGCCGCTTATTGCTCACGCGACGGTTTTCCTGCCAAAAACTTTGGGCCATAGGCCCCATGGTGACCTCCGCGTCCTGATAGCGCTCATAAGGGGGCAATGGGCAGCCCAGTAGGTGGGCAGCCAGGCTCAGAAGCTCACTGCTTGGGCAAGGCAAAGTGTCGCAGACATTGACCACTGTGTCCCGGTAACCATGACGTTGACACCAAAGAACAGCACCCACCACATCGTCCACATGGATCCTGGAAAAGACCTGACCCGGTTTATGAATCAAGCGGGCCCGCCCCTGGCGAAGGCGCAAAAAAGGACTGCGGCCAGGTCCATAGATGCCTGGTAGGCGCAAGATTAGGGGCTTCAGCCCAGAGGAGCGCCATGCCCCTTCACAACCAATGCGATGACGGGTGCGGGGTATGGTGGAGCGCAAAGGCAGGGATTCATCAGCCCAGCCCCCTTGCAGATTTCCATAAACCCCACTGGTGGAGAGATAGGCCACCCAGGGGGCATCTGCTTGCCGTAGAGCATCTCCTAGGCCCTCTTGCACAGGATCCACACCACCTTGACCAGGAGGGATGGTGGAGAGCACCACCGTAAAAGGACCCAGCCTGTTCAAGTCAGGGTGAATCCCCTGTTCATCATCAAAGACAACCACCTGTAGCTGGGTCTTCTGCTGAGGGGATAATGTCTTTTGGTGGATGGTGTGCCAATCGGTGCCCAGGCGGTGGCTCACCACAACCTCATGGCCCATGGCCAGCAGCCGATCCACCAGGCTCATACCACAGTAGCCGCCCCCCAGAATCAGCCAGCGCTGGGGACCATTCCGTGGAGGTTCAGGTTCCAGGGTTCCTGTTGTGCCCCTGTGCATATGGCTCACCATCACTGTTGCTGTCCAGCCTCCACCTCAGCCATTGCCTCATCAATCACCCCATTGCGGCAGAGGGTGGCCAAGTTGAAGTGAAATTCCTCTTGATCTTGAGTTGTAGCAATGAGTGTGGGCAGTTTTTTTTCCAAAGCAGCAATCATTTGACAGGCTTCCCGTTCCTTGCCGTAGTACTGCCAGACAATAAAGAGATCCAGGTGGGCACGAAGCAACTGGGAGTGGCTAGCCAGGATTTGATCACAGAGGGCCATATGTGCAGAAGGCTCAATGGCTTCCTGACTGAAATGGGCCAGGCAGCCACTGGCAGGTGGCTTGGCTTGCGGTAGCTCCCCAGCACCACAGCTGCTCAGAAATGCCAGCAGAGCCACTGCTAAGGCCAGAGAAGGAACACCGTAGCTTTTCATGGCAACACCAGCCAAACCTAAGGGCCACTGGGGGAACCATGGCCCACGGTGAATAACCGCACAACCAGGGGCATCACCACCAGCACCGCAATCAAGCGCACCGTGTGCAGGACAACCACCACAGCACCCACCCCCAGTTCTTCACCAGCCAGGCTCATGCCGGTGAGACCACCTGGTGCTGCAGCCAAGAGACCCACAGTCAGATTGATTCCCAAGAGCCGACTACTGCACCAGCCCACCACCACCCCTGCAGCCAGCAGGCTAAGGGTGATAAAAAGAGCAGGTCGCCAAAGACTTCCCATCTGCCGCAGTGTGGTAGCTGTCAGGCCCGAACCAATCAGAGTGCCAATGGCGATTTCCAGCAAGGTGCGGGTACCCGTGGGCCAACTGATGGGGGATAGGTTGGGAACCAGACTAACCAAGGCTGCTCCCAACAAGGCACCCACTAGGGGGGCAGCAGGAATGCGGGTTCCCAAGGCCAAAAGCCCCGATCCCAACCCTGCCAGAATGGTCAGAAGCACTGTCAGGACCTTGACACTATCCATGGGGTCTCCATACCTCTATGCATTCTGCTGCGGAGCCACCATGGTTGGGCAGATGGTCCAGTGGACACAGATGGGTAACCAAAGTGGCAGAATAGGAAGAAAGCGGAATCATGGAAACAGTATCCATTCCTGCAGCAGCTTCCACGTTTTCTGAGCGGGACCACCAGCTGGAAAAACTGGAGTTTGCCCTGGCCCTGGCCCTTTCCCAGGGTTGCCATGACAAAGCTCACCTTCTTCTCTCCCGCATCAAGGCCCTAGGAGATAATGGGGAAGAACCCGGCACCTGAATCCAGAATGTCCATGCTGGCCCCTACAAGCAATAAGGCCAAATTCCTGGACAGGGCCCGTCATCTTTTTGAGCAGGCAAGAGAAAAGGCAGGACAAGGGGATCTCAAACAAGCAGCTGACTTGATTGTCCGTGGTCTCAACTATGAGCACCGGGCCGCACGGCTAGAGCCTCAGGTTCTTAAGGTGATCAAACTTTCATGAGCAAAGATTCCACAAGCAACCCAGGGCCAGCCCAGTATTTTCTACCCCCCACCCTGGATCTGGTGATTCTGCTCTGGATAATCCATACCCTGGGTTTTGCCCTGTCCTTTCTGGGTCTCCTCCCTAGTCAGACTGCCATTGTGATCTTTGGTATTAGTCCGGGCAGTCCGTTAACAAACCTCTGGACCATCTTCAGTGCTCCCCTAATTCATGGGAGTTGGCAGCACTTATTTGGCAATAGTGTCTCCTTACTGATCCTGGGCACCCTGGTGGGTTTACGGGGTCAGCTCTGGTATGTGTCCGTCATCAGCGCCTTGGTGTCGGGGTTGGGGATTTGGCTGATCGCCCCCCACAACACAGTGCATGTGGGGGCCAGTGGAATTGTCTTTGGCTACTTTGGCGCCCTACTTTGTGTTGGCTGGTTTGAGCGGCGCCCCCTCAGCATCCTCCTATCCATTGCCAGCCTGGTGCTGTTCAGCGAGATGGTGACCGGACTCTTCCCAGGAACACCGGGAGTGTCTTGGCAAGGTCACCTGTTTGGATTTATTGGCGGCATCCTGGCAATTCGCCTCACAACCCCTCAGGGGCAAGGTGTCCATAGGGGCCAAGGGACAGCTGAGCAGCGGGGAGAGAGTCAGTGACCTAGTGCCTGGGGGCAGGAGCCCAGGGCCGTCCAATCAGCTGATGCTCATCTTGGCAGCCATGGCCCGGATCAAGTTGGTGCGGCTCAGCACACCCATGGGTGTTTTCCCCTCCATCACAAATAACCTCTCAGTCCCGGCATCGTGGAGCAGTGCTGCGGCTTCCTGCAGGGTGGTATTTGGTCCACAGGTATGGGGGGATGGATTCATGATTGCAGCAGCAGTTTCACCCAGGGCCTGATGAACCTCCTGTTCCCAGCGCAAGGGATTGCGCAGATAGATGATGCTATCCAGAAAAACCATGTAGGGACCAGGCTCCAAACCCCTTTCTCGCACCATCAGATCCTTGGCACTGATTTCACCCACCAGCTGGTCTTGGTGGTTGCACACCGCCAGGCCGCTGATGTGGGATGCATTGAGCAACTGGATCACCTCCGTGAGAGATGTTTCCGGGCGAACAAATTGCACTGGAGTAGTCATGAAAGCCCGGACAGGCTGACTCTGAACCATGGCGGTCTCCTTAGGTCTTGGTAATGGTGAAACAACAGGGCATGGGTGAGGCTAGATCGTACATGGCTCTACCACATTTGCGCACCACCGCCAATGGCCTGACGGTGCTTAGGGGCCTGCTTGCTGTGCCCCTCCTGCTGACATTGCAATGGGGTTGGAGCTGGTGGGCTTGGTGGCTTTTGCTGCTGGCAGCAGCAACGGATGTGGGTGATGGATGGGTGGCCCGATGGGCTGGTGGTGGTTCCCCATGGGGAGCACGGCTGGATCCCCTCTGCGATAAGTTGCTAATGCTGGCGCCCCTACTGTGGCTTGCTGGCCACAGCAGCGGCCCCATCAGCAATAGTCTCTCCACTGTTCCCATGCCCTTGTGGGCCATTTGGCTTCTCCTGGCCAGGGAATTCCTGGTAACCGGTTGGCGTAACCAAGATCCCCATGGCGCCCCAGCCCATTGGAGTGGAAAGATGAAAACCATCACTCAATTTCTCTGCTTTGGTTTCCTGCTCTGGCCGGGTCCTGCCCAGGAGTTGACAGCTGCTATTGGAGGTGGTCTTTTTTGGCTGGCCCTTGCCATGGCTTGGCTGAGCGGGATTCCCTACATCAAATCAACCCTGGCTTAGGTGC
>RKSC01000120.1 GCA_007571085.1 Synechococcus sp. PNGco_S_binSS4 | reverse complement strand
GGGGGAGATGGGCGCTATGGCAACCGCCAGGCCGTTGATGTGATCCTCCGCATGGCCTGTGCCCATGGGGTGAAACGGGTGATCACCACCACTGGTGCCATCCTCTCCACACCAGCAGCGTCCCATCTCATTCGCACCTGCACCAACTGTATTGGTGCCATTATCCTCTCCGCCAGCCACAACCCTGGTGGCCCAGAGGAGGACTTTGGAGTCAAGATCAATGCTGCCAATGGGGGTCCAGCGGCTGAGCAGCTCAGCAATGCCATCTACCAGGCCACACTCACCATGGAGCACTACTCCATCGTGAAGGCCCCACCCATCCCCACGGAGCAACCAGGTCACCATCAGCTGGGCGCCATGGCCGTGGAGGTGGTGGATGGGGTGGAGGACTTTGTGGTGCTGATGCAGAAGTTGTTTGACTTTGATCAGCTCCGTGACTTTCTCAGCCGGGGATTCCCCATCACCTTTGATGCCCTCCATGCGGTGACAGGTCCCTACGCCAGACGGATTTTTGAAGATCTGCTGGGATTGCCCACCGGCACGGTCCGCCATGGTGTGCCCTTGGAAGACTTTGGTGGTGGCCACCCTGACCCCAACCTCACCTATGCCAAATCCTTGGCTGACCTGCTGTTGCAGGACCATGGTTTTGCCTTCGGGGCTGCCTGCGATGGCGATGGGGATCGCAACATGATCCTGGGTAGGGGTTGCTTTGTAAACCCCAGTGACAGCCTGGCGGTGATCACTGCCCATGCCCACCAGGTGAAGGGTTATCGCCATGGTATCGCTGGTGTGGCCCGCTCCATGCCCACCAGTGCTGCAGCGGATGTGGTGGCCCAAGCCCTCCACCTCCCCTGCTATGAAACACCCACCGGCTGGAAATTCTTTGGCAACCTGCTGGATGGGGGCAAGATCACCATCTGTGGCGAGGAAAGCTTTGGCACCGGTTCAGACCATGTGCGGGAAAAAGATGGTCTCTGGGCAGTGCTGTTCTGGTTATCCATCCTGGCCATAGAGCGCTGCTCCGTGGCCACCTTGATGGAACGGCACTGGGCCACCTATGGGCGCCACTACTACTCCCGCCATGACTATGAGGGTGTTGAGCAGACAGCAGCGGCGGAGCTGTACCAGGGGTTGCGGGATCAACTGCCCCAGCTGGAAGGCCAGACCTTGGCAGGGGAGAGGATTCGCTGGGCTGATGAGTTTTGCTACACCGACCCGGTGGATGGTTCCACCAGCAGCCAGCAAGGTTTGCGCATCTTGCTGGAAAGCGGGAGCCGCATGGTGTTTCGTTTGTCTGGCACAGGCACACGGGGGGCCACCCTGCGCCTTTACCTGGAGCGCTATGAGCCCCGTGGTGGTGACCTGAACATGGATCCTCAGGTGGCCCTGGCGCCTCTAATCCGTGGGGCTGACCAGTTGGCAGCCATCCGTCAGCGCACAGGTATGAATGCCCCTACGGTGATTACTTGATGGACTACCGACCCGGTGGATGGTTCCAAAAACAAACCCTGGGCCACAAATTGATGGAAGTGGTTCCTCACTTGTCTGACAGGCCCAAGGTCTTGAACTAACCACCCCGCCTCAAAGTTATGGCCCTGCGCTGTTTCACTTTGGCTCTGGCCTGGTCAAATAGTGGAGTCGGGGCGACAGGATTTGAACCTGCGACATCTTGCTCCCAAAGCAAGCGCGCTACCAAACTGCGCTACGCCCCGACACGGCCATCACAGCTTCCACCTTACTACCCCATGCGCCCCTTGATGAGCCCTCCCCCCAACAGCAACTCATCCCTATAAAACACTGCTGCTTGACCGGGTGTGATGGAAAATTGGGGTGTTTCAAAGACCAGCCTGGCCTGGGTAGGTCCATCGGGAATCAGCTGGGCTGCCATGGGTGCACTGCGGTAGCGCACCTGCACATCCACTTCAATGGGGGCTATGGGTGCTTCCATGGACACCCAATTGATGGCGTCCACAGCACAATCCCAGTCCATGGCCTCACGACGGGGAGCCACCACTACTTGATTCTGTGCCCCATCCAAATGCACCACATGGAGAGGCTCATGCCAGGCCACCCCTAGACCGCGGCGCTGGCCAATGGTGAAGTGCTGCACACCACGGTGAGAGCCCACTACCGTGCCATCCTTTAGCACAATTTCTCCAGCCTTGGAGGGTAGGTGTGCATCCAGAAAAGCTGACATGGAGCCATAATGCTCCACCAAACAGAGGTCCTGGCTTTCTGGCTTGGCCGCTGTGCGCAGGCCATGGCGCTGGGCTTCTGTGCGGGTCTCTGCTTTGCTCAGCTCCCCCAAGGGGAACACCAGCTGCTCCAGCTGCTCTTGGAGCAGGTCATAGAGAAAATAGCTTTGATCCTTCTGCCGGTCCCGTCCTCGCAGCAGCTCCATGCGGCCACTGTGGGGATGGCGGCGTAGGCGGGCATAGTGGCCAGTGGCCAAATGGGAAATCCCCATCTCTTGGGCCCACTCCAGCAGTAGGGCCACCTTCACCTTACGGTTACAGCGGGAGCATGGTAGGGGGGTGATGCCCTGGCCATAGCCCTCCACCAACACATCCACCACCTCCTCTTGAAAGGTCTGCCGAGCATCCAGGATCTGATGGGGAACCCCCAGTTGTTCACAGATCCCGGCTGCATCCACCAATCCATCGGAGCAACATGCCCCACGCCCCTTCATGAGCCAGAGGGTCACACCGGTGACAGACCACCCGGCCTCTTGGAGGAGGGCAGCGGTGAGGGAGCTATCCACACCACCGGAGAGGCCAACGGCAACATGGTGCTTGCCGGGCCATTGCTGAAGCAGGGCCATGGCCCGGCGGCCCCCTTCAGTGATGGGGGCATCTGTGGTTGGCAATGCTGGGGAATGAAACCCCATGGTCCTGGTCATGGCTGGGGTTGGAGGAGTGACTCCATGATGGACTGATTCTGGTGGGAGCAGGGGATGGATCCTCAATCTGTCCATGATTGGCCTGGGGCAGATGCCGCCCATCTGTTGGTGAATCCTCAGCAGATGCAGGCCATTGAGCAGGCCATGTTCAGTGCAGGGATGCCACCAGCTGCCCTTATGGAAAAAGCGGCACTGGCTCTGAGCCGGCGGGTGCTGGAATTGTTAAACACACCTGGCACCAGCTGGCCCCACCATGGGCCTGTGGTTGTTTTAATCGGGCCTGGCCACAATGGTGGCGATGGGGCCGTATTGGCTCGGGAACTGCACCTGGCGGGCTGGGATGTGGTGGTGTGGAGTCCATTTTCCCGCCACAAACCCCTCACTGCTGCCCATATGGAGTACCTGGCCAGATTAGGTGTAAATCCCCTGAGAGATGCCCCCATGCCAGGCCATGGCCATCTCTGGATTGACGCCCTTTTTGGCATGGGCCAGTCTCGCCCTTTGCCTGCACCCCTGGCAGCCCTAGCCCGCCAAGCCCAGGACCTGGGCCAGTGCATCTGGGCAGTGGATGTGCCCAGTGGCTTGGATGATCACCATGGTAAACCCCTGGGGGACTGTTTTCACAGTCAGCGCACCTTTTGCCTGGGGCTGCACAAGCGGGGCCTTTTGCAGGTGGGGGCCTTGGCTGCTGTGGGTCAGCTGGAGCGGTTGGATTTTGGGGTGCCCAGGTGGGCCATGGAGGTGGTGCAACAGCAGGGCCCCCTTCCCCGATGTGTCACCTCAGGGGATCGGGCCACTGCCCCTTGTTTTGAGCCCCCACCTGGGGCGGACAAATATGGTCGCGGCAGAGTGCTGCTGTTGGCAGGTAGCCAGCGCTACCCAGGGGCTGCTGTGTTGGCCACGGCAGGGGCTGATGCCAGCGGCTCTGGAGCAATCACCATCTGGATGGAGCCCCATGTGGCCCATCAGGTGAGTGCACGCTACCCCCATGTGCTCAATGGAGCAGCAGCCCTTTCCCCATCCCTGAAGCCTGGTCCGTTGATCTGGCACCAGCTGCCTGATCTGAATCGCCATGATGCCATTCTTCTGGGGCCAGGTATGGATTTGGCCCCCTTTTCTGCCCATGGTTGGGAACCTCTACAAAGATTTAGTGGGCTGTTAGTGCTGGATGCCGATGGGCTCAACCGGCTGGCTGCCACACCAGAAGACCAGGCTGTGGCCTGGCTACAAGGACGCCAAGGACCCACCTGGATCACCCCCCACGGGAGGGAGTTTGACCGCCTCTTCCCCCCATGCTCCCATGGGGACCATGGGGACCATGGGGAACGGGCAGCAGCAGCAGCTTTGCTGGCCGGTGTTGCGGTGTTGCTCAAGGGTCCACGCACAGCAATTGCCGCACCGGATGGGCGCTGCTGGCAACTATTGGAGGGTGTGCCTGGGGCCGCACGGGCTGGCTTAGGGGATGTGCTGGCGGGCTTTGCCTGCGGCTACGGTGCCATGGCCGCTGCCGCCGGTGCCCTGGATCATTGCCATCTGGTGGTGGCTGCCCTGGAACATATGCACGCCGCCCAACAGCTGGTGAAGGAGGGCCACAGGCACCCATCTCCTCTTCTAGTAGCTGAACGGCTTTCATGGAATCTGGGTTAGGCTAGACTGTAGAATGTGTGTGTTTCCAAGCAACAATTGAAAGTATTGGTGAAAGTATGGGGAAAGTTGCAATTTAGCAGAGAAGGTTTCTACCAGCCAAATTGCTTTGTCCATGGTTTCCTCCGTGGCTTCCTCCAGATCAGCAAGCAGATCAGCAAGGAACTCTCCCAAGCGACAATCTGATTCCATCAGCTGGTACCTCTCCTCCATTGGACGTATTCCTCTGTTGAGCGCAGCTGAGGAAATCGAACTGGGTAACCGGGTGCAAAAGATGATGACGTTGCAAACTCTCTGTCAAGAACGGGAGTTGAGCTGTCAGGAAAAGCGGTATCTCCGCATTGGTCAACGGGCCAAGCAGCGGATGATTAAATCCAACCTGCGGTTGGTGGTGAGCATTGCCAAGAAGTATCAGGGCAAGGGAATGGACCTGCTGGATCTGATCCAGGAGGGCTCCTTGGGATTGGAACGGGCGGTGGAAAAATTTGACCCCACCCGGGGTTACAAGTTTTCCACCTATGCCTTCTGGTGGATTCGCCAGAGCATGACCCGCTCCATTGCCTGCCAGTCCCGCACCATCCGCTTACCGCTCCACCTGGGGGAACGGCTCTCCGCCATCAGTAAGGTCACCACGGATCTGGCCCACAAACATGGTTCCATGCCCAGCCGCTCTGAAGTGGCCCTCGCCCTCAAAATGTCTGTGGAGGAACTGGATAGTCTCATGCGCCAGGCACTGACCACCTCAAGCCTGGATGCCCCTGTGGGCAATGAAGAAGACCGGAGCCTGCTGACGGATTTGGTGGCTGATGTCACCACCGCCCAACCTCTGGAGCTGGTTGAGCAACGTCTCCACTATGAGGAGCTTGGCTCTTGTCTGGCCATGCTGGGGGAGCAGGAGCGCACCGTGCTGAAGCTGCGCTTTGGTCTAGAAGGCCAACGGCGTCATACCCTGGCTGATATTGGCCGCACCCTGCAGGTGTCCCGGGAGCGGGTGCGCCAGGTGGAACTGGGTGCCCTGCGTAAGCTGCGCCACCTCACTGGCAGCAAAATGCTCTCCAAGTGTTAGGCAGGTCCATAGGTTGGGCTTCTCTATCATGGATCTATGAGTTGCCGTGGTTCCCATGGAAGCCTCGGAGTGTTTTGACCTGAAGACCTACGGGCAGCAGCTGGCTGCTGCCCGGGAAGCTAAGGGATGGACCCAAGACCAGTTGGCCCAAAGGCTCCTCCTGCCTCCTAGGTTTGTTCGTGGCCTGGAGAACGGCGACCACACCATGTTGCCGGAGCTCACCTATGTGATCAGCATGTATCGCAAGGTGGCTACGGCGGTGGGCATTGACCCGGAGCCCATGATTCGCTCCTGCAGAGCCCCTCTCGGTGAGGAAGCTGCTGACAATTCACCACCCCTCATCACAATTGCTGACCCCAGCCAGGCCCCCCCTCCCCAGGGCAAGGCGGAGTTGCAGGACAAGAGGTACCCTAAAAATCAAGGTGCCGTTGCCGCAAAAGCTCCCCAACCAGAGAAACCTGTTGCCAGGGGCAAGAAAGATGGGTTGATTGTGTTGGTGGGCTGTGGTTTGGGCCTGGCGCTGATCACTGCACTGGTGCTGAATGGTGAATCTTGGATCACCATCTTCCCCGTGGGGCAGAACCAGGGAGACTCTGGGGGGAGGACAACGGAAGCGGAAGAGGCAACAGGGCAAGCTCCAGACCCACCCACCACACCCCCTGAAATTCCCCAGGAGTCAGCAGAGCCATCCTCAGGGACACCGCTGGCAGAAGGATATGTACGGTTGCTCTTTGCTGCTGATCCCAATGACGGCAGGACCAGTTGGTTTGAGGTGCAAGATGGTGGTGGCACCATCTTGCAATCCGGCACTCTGGAACCCCCTGCCAGCCTAGATTTCCCCACTCAGAATGGTCTTCGTGTTCGGCTGGGCCGTCCTAACCTGGTGCGTTGGCAACAACCAGGGCAACCTGCCCAAGCCCTGCCACAGCCCGGGGCAAATTTTTGGATTGAGCTGCCGCCAAGACCGGCTCCTCCTCAAGGGGCTCCAACTCCAACTCCAACCACAACTCC
>RKSC01000103.1 GCA_007571085.1 Synechococcus sp. PNGco_S_binSS4 | reverse complement strand
AACAATGATAATCGCCTACTCTTTACACTACGCACTGATATTTAGCTCCAGGCCGGAGCTGCCCAGACAGGGGGTGGCTCCTCTTCCCTTTACACCTTTTACACCTAACCCCATCTTCCCATGGAATTGACACTAAACCTCCAGCTTGCTGCTCATACTAATAGGAGCCACAGGATTTCTGCCGGTGGCTCAGTTCAGCAAGATAGTCCATGAGAAAATTGAACGGTCTACCGGGCTAGCGCCAACAAGGAGGCCCATCCTCTACTGGAGCATGTGGGTTGGGAACAGATGGAACAGGGCAGGTTTGTTGTCATGGTGCTCACACCAATTACACCACCTCCAACGGCACACCGCAGCAGGGTGTTTATCTCCATAGTTTTGTGCAGCTGCTGAAGCGCCCAGAGACCAAGGATAACCGAATCATCAGCCTTAGAGCCACCATGGGCAAATGGCCACAAGGCAATTAGGGCTCTGGTGGAACAGCGGAACTATGGGAAAGGGAACTATGGGAAACCTATTGCAGCCCACGACAACAAAGCGGTGCTGGTGCTGGTGGATGACTTGGAGAGCGCCAGTCAGCGGTGGAGGTTGACCAATGCACGGATTGAGAGTGTCCTGGTGCCTGAACGATGATTGGGATGATTAGGAGCTATAGAATGCTTTGAGGTCTACCTTCCTAACCACTTTAACGATTCTGATAATGATAATTTCTCTTAATACTGCAACCAGTACCAACCCATAGGTTTCAGCAAGCTTAGTTGAGCCTAGTCTGGTTGTTAACTTGTCAGCAGCAAGTCTTGTCAAATTCCGAACAGCTATTACTATCTATTGAATTACTGCTGGTGACGTTCAAGAAAATGGTACACTCATCGCTTCCTTTGCCGTTAATAACGCAATAGATATGATCCTTAATGGATTTTATGATGTAGGTCAAATGCTGGAAGATCAATATCATACAATCTAGATTTAGCAAATCCGCTAATAACCTCTGCTTCGATCAACAGAGCAACATTTAACCCTGCCCATAACAAAGGAAAGCTTGCACAAATCCTCTGCCTCAGTCCTGGGTACCTGGAAAAGGCTTACCAAGGAGGGCTAAGTGGAAGTCTTAGGTGGATCAGCGTTGAGGTTTTCAATTTTCTCCTTACTACAGAGAGTTCTCAACTGCCTCAGCTTTTCTGGAAGCTCATTAAAGGTGAGAATTGTCATATCCTTGGAATTGCGTCTTTTGTCATTTGAAGTAGGCCCAATTATGGGCAAACAGTCAGTGTGATGGGATTCGAGTAAATCAGCTTTCCCATAACCATCACAGGATAACTTTTGGCCACTAAAACACATGGCTGGTCTTGTATTTTGGTGAAGAGATATACAAGTGCCATAGGGAGGATGAAGGGATTCTCGTTAAAGAATGCCTGCTACTCGTTCTCTGGCGCTCCATTCAACAGCTTTCCCCATATTCCTCAATCAGTTATTTGAGCATAGGAGGGCCCACCCTACTCCGGAGCAAGGCGGAGGATTTTGCCCTCTTGCTCATCGGTTAACACATAAACAACCCCGTCAGAATCCACAGCCACGTCACGGATACGGCTGCCTTCCTCCTCCAGGAGACGCTCTTGGTGGGTGACCGACTCACCATCAAGCTCCAGGCGAAGAAGGGCCTGGGCCTTGAGACCAGATATCAACAGGTTGCCCTGCCAATTTGGGAAGGCATCACCCGTGTAAAAGGCAATGCCTCCAGGGGCAATAGCCGGGGTCCAGGTGGTGATGGGATCCTCCAAACCTGGCTCTGATTGGCTACCACTCCCCACCGGCAGGCCGGAGTACTCTACTCCATGGGACACCAGGGGCCAACCATAATTTCCACCTGGTTTGGGGATGTTCAATTCATCTCCGCCCTGGGGACCATGTTCAGTTATCCACAGCTTGCCAGTCTCCGGGTGAATGGCTGCACCTTGCACATTGCGGTGGCCATAGGACCAGAGTTCTGGTAGGGCGCCATCATCACCAATCCAGGGATTATCGGCAGGCGGGGTGCCGTCACTGTGTAGGCGCACCACCTTGCCCAGGTGGGAGCGAAGATCCTGGGCTTGTTGTCGCCAAGGATCCTGGAATCGTTCCCCTAGGGTGATAAACATGGTGCCATCCCCGGCAAAGACAATGCGGGCCCCAAAGTGGAACTGTCCCCGGTAACGGGGCAACTGGCGAAAGATGACGGTGGCATCCTCAAGGGTTGTCCCATCAGGGGAAAGCTGTGCCCTGGCCACCGCAGTGGTGTTGGTGCCATCAGGGGACGGTTCGCTATAGGCCAGCCAGAGCAGGCGGTTGTTCTGGAAATCTGGATCCAGGGTGACATCAAGCAGACCACCCTGGCCAATATCCGTCACCTTAGGAACACCCACTAACGGCTCCGATAGGTTGCCCTCTTGATCGACAATCCTGAGCCGGCCAGGCTTTTCTGTAACGATGATGTGGCCGTCAGGGAGCATATCCATGCCCCATGGCTTTTCAAGACCTTGGGTCAAAACCCTGAGATGGACCGGGGCCTTTTCCGTCTCCAACACACGCACCCCACTCCTGGAGCAGGCTGGAATTACCAGGAGCGTTAATGCCGCCCCCAAGGTAAGAGAGAGTCCCCATAGTCGTCCCATGGTGTTGCCCACCTGAACAGCAGAAATCCAAATGTAGGACCTGTCAGAACCACTTGACCATCCTGGAAACCCCTAGGCCATGGGGGCCCGCCCGTTCCATGCTGTCCAGCTCCCATGGGGCTTCCCGGGCCCCATCCACAACAGTTAGGGTGGTGTTTGGATCCATAGTCCATGGTGGCCTATTTGCGCATTCGTCGGCTCCCTGCCCTACAGGACAACCTGATTCCCCTCCTGGAGCAACCTGGAGAAGGGCGAGCCGCTGTGGTGGATCCAGCGGAGGCGGAGCCGGTGATTACAGCCCTGGACCATGGGGGAATGGAGCTGGTAGCAGTGCTACACACCCATCACCACTGGGACCACATCGGTGGCACTGCAGAGCTGTTGCAGCGCTGGCCCCAGGCCATGGTGGTGGGCAATGGGGCAGATCAACACCGCCTGCCGCCCCTATCCCATCCAGTGGCAGATGGGGATCGCTTTGTCCTACTGGATCGAACCGTAGAGGTTTTAGCTGTTTCTGGCCACACCAACGGGCATTTGGCCTATGTGTTGCCGGCCTGTGTAATGGGTGGACAGGAGCAACCACCTGAGTTGTTTTGTGGAGATACCCTCTTCTCCTGTGGTTGTGGTCGTTTATTTGAGGGCACACCTGGGCAGATGCTCATGTCGTTGCAACGCCTGGCAGCCCTACCCCCCCAGACACGCATCTGGTGTGCCCATGAGTACACCGCCAAAAATGTGGCTTTTGCCCTCAGCCAAGATCCCCACAACTCAACCCTACAGTCCTTTGCCCACCATGTGCAGCAGCTGGTTCAGGCCCAACTGCCCACCATTCCCTCACGGCTAGAGCTGGAGTTGCAGGTGAACCCTTTCCTCCGTTGTCACACCCCCGCCTTGCAGGCTGCCACTGGTCAAACGGATCCCGAGGCCGTGTTGGCAGAGCTGCGGCGACGGCGTCAGAAGCTTTAGCTTTAGGGGCAGGAGCCCATGAGCCGTTCTAAGGCCATGTCTGCCACCGGCACACCACTGAGCCATTCAATCTCTCGCAGCCCGGTGGGACTGGTGACATTGATCTCACTGAGCCATTGGCCAATCACGTCAATGCCCACAAAAACCAGACCGGCTCTGCGTAAGGGTTCAGCTAGGGCACGGCAGATGATCTGGTCCTCCCTGGTGAGGCAACAAGCTTCCGGCTGGCCACCCATGGCCAAGTTACTGCGAAAATCTCCCATTTGGGGCCGCCGTTTGACTGCACCGATGGGTTCACCATTCACCAGCAAGATCCGCTTATCCCCCTGTGCCACTTGGGGCAGAAAGGCCTGCACCATGACCGGCAGCTGTTGCTGTTCCGTGACCAGCTCCAATAGGGCTTTCAAGCCAGCCATGGCACTGCTGGCCCGCAGGATGCCACGGCCACCACGACCCTCCAAGGGCTTGATCACCACCTCCTGGTGCTGGTGGATAAATGCTTGCAGGCTTAAACAGTCCCCACTCACCATGGTGGGGGCCATGAGCTGGGAGAACTGCAGAGCGGAAAGCTTTTCATTCCAGATCAGGAGAGAGGAGGGGCGGTTAATTACCCGCACCCCACCACGTTCCGCCTCTGCCAATAAACCTGCAGCAAAGGTGTAGGCAGCATCCACCGGTGGATCACGGCGCATCCACACCAGCTGGAAGCTGGCCAGGGGACGCTGCTCCAGAGCTCCTTGCCCATACCAGGGCTCCGGCACCTGCCAACCATTGGAATCATGGTGCATGGGACTCAGGTCTAGGGGCCGGGCCAAAACGGCAATGTCCCCATCAATAGCCTGCAGTTGCTGTGGTTCTGCCCACCACACTTGCCCACCTGCTGCCTGGGCTGCCTGCATGAGGGCCACACTGCTGTCCTTAGCGGGTTGGAGCCGCGGCAGGGGATCGGTTAGAAAAAGCTGTTGCAAGGGATGCCTGAACCGGGTTAGGCCTGCAGCAGAGTATCCAATTGGCCGGAACTCTCCAGAGCCTGCAGCTCATCAAATCCACCAATATGTTGGTCATTGATAAACACCTGAGGTACGCTGGTTCTTCCTCCAGCCCGCTTACCCATGGCCTGCTTCCGGCCCCGGCCTGCTTCCACATCAATGTTGGTGTAGGCCACGGCCTTCCTATCCAGCAAGGACAGTGCACGGTTGCAAAAGGGGCACCAGCTGGTGGTGTAAATCTCTACCGTGGCCATAGGAGAGGCAGCTCTTCAGTGCTCTTCATCCTATGGTAGCCCCATCCTGCCCAAGCACCAGTGGGCTCCCTGGAGTGACTTCCAAGGCACAACCATGACCCAATCGGCCACCTCCCCAGATCCTGTCCAACTCCAGCGTCACCTTTCTGAACTCACCCAGCGCCTGAGCCATGCTCAGGACTGTCTTTGACCTGGCCGCACTACAGGCCCACCAGCAGGATTTAGAGCAGCTGGCCGCCCAACCTGATTTCTGGACAGATCAACATCAGGCCCAGCAGCACATGCGCCAGCTGGACCAGGTAAAGGCCCAACTTGATGACCTAAAAGGGTGGCAAAACAGCTTGGCCGATGCCCAGGCAGCCATGGAGCTCCATCAGCTGGAACCGGAGGAGTTGTTGTTGGAGGAAGCCCACAGTGCTTTGGGCACCCTGCAGACGGCCTTGGATCGTTGGGAGCTGGAGCGTCTGCTCAATGGCCCCTATGACGAGGAGGGGGCTGTGCTCACCATCAATGCTGGAGCTGGAGGAACGGATGCCCAAGACTGGGCTGAAATGCTGATGCGCATGTATAGCCGTTGGGCAGAGCGCAATGGCATGGCCATCACCGTTGCAGAACTCTCTGAAGGGGAGGAGGCAGGCATTAAATCCACCACATTGGAGATCAGTGGGCGCTATGCCTATGGCTACCTGCGCCATGAGAAAGGCACCCACCGGTTAGTGCGCATTTCCCCCTACAACGCCAATGCCAAGCGCCAGACCAGCTTTGCTGGGGTGGAGGTGATGCCCCAGCTGAAGGATGACCTGGCACTGGAGATTCCCGATAAGGACCTGGAGATCACCACCTCCCGCTCTGGTGGAGCGGGAGGTCAGAATGTAAACAAGGTGGAAACCGCTGTGCGCATCCTCCATGTGCCCACCGGGGTGGCGGTGCGTTGCACCCAGGAGCGTTCCCAATTGCAGAACAGGGAACGGGCCATGGCCTTACTCAAGGCCAAGCTTTTGGTTATTGCCCAGGAGCAGCGGGCAGCGGAGATTGCAGACATCCGCGGAGACATGGTGGCGGCGGCCTGGGGTAACCAGATCCGCAATTATGTGTTTCATCCCTACCAACTGGTGAAAGATCTGCGCACCAATGAGGAAACGGCAGATGTACAGGCTGTGATGAATGGGGAGCTGGATGCCTTTATCCAAGCCTCCCTCCACAGCAATCTGGAAACCATCGATCCATTGCCATGAGCAACCCATCCCCCCCGGTTCAAGACAGCTTTGTCAAATTGGCCATGAGAAATATGGTGCGCAAGGGTCGCACCTCCCTACTGCACATGGGCCTCACCACAGTGGGTCTTGTGGGGCTATTGCTACTGCTTGCCAGCCTGGATCGTCCTGCCTGAACCACTGTGGTGACCTTGGAGGAGCACCTACCCATTGACAACGTAGAGCTGGATTTGGCCTGGCACAGCAACCGGCCCGATCTGCTCAGCCAGGAGACCTGCCAGCAGCTGTTGTGCCACTGGCTCCTGCACCTGCAGCCTGAGCTGGCCCCCCAACAACGGAGAAAGGGCTACAGCATTGGGCTCACCTTCACCGATGACGCCACCATGGCCCAGCTGAACCAGACATGGCGCCATGGGCAGGGGGCCACGGACGTACTGGCTTTTGCCAGTAGTCAGGATGGTCCCTGGTTGGTGCCGGATTCAGAGGAACCCCTAGAGCTGGGGGATATTGTCATCGCTCTAGAGACAGCGGAGCGTCAGGCCGAAGCCATTGGCTGGCCCCTGGTTCAAGAGCTAACCTGGCTCCTCAGCCATGGTTTGCTCCACCTTCTAGGCTGGGATCACCCTGATGAGGCCAGTCTGGCGGCCATGGTGAGGCGTCAAACTCTCTTGCTGGAAGCCAGCCA
>RKSC01000146.1 GCA_007571085.1 Synechococcus sp. PNGco_S_binSS4 | reverse complement strand
CGCCGTCTCCAGGAGGGGCAACGGCTGGGATTCCACCGGGCCCTGGTGCCTGCCGGCAGTGAAATCACCGCCCCAGCTGCCATGACCCTGATTCAGGCCACCACCATCCAGGGGGCACTGGTTGCTGCTCTGCACCATGAGCCAGCCCCGGAACCTGACCAGAACACCTAGCTCACCCCAGATTACCATGGGTTCTAGGGCAAGTCGGCAGACTCAAATCAGCACATCAATGCTGCCGCGACCACTGGTTTTTAGCCAGTTTTGTGCCTCCAGATAGTTGTTGGGAGCCAGGCGGATGGCTCTGGTCCAATATTCCGCTGCCTGGCTGTAGTAGCGATCCATGGCATCTGCATCCCCCTCCTGCTGGGCTTGGCTGCCCAGATGGTGATAAATGACGGCCATGTTGTTCAAGGCCTGGGGCATCTTGCCGTTCAAGGCCAGGGCTTGTTCATAGTGCTCCAGAGCTTGCTGATGCTCACCATTGCTGGAATGCACCAGGCCCATGTTGTAAAGAATCCAGCTGCGGTCATTGGGATCCTCCTCTAATCGCAGGGCCTCAGCAAAGTTCTCCATGGCCTCCGCATACTCCCCATCGGCTTGGGCACTCATCCCGTCCCGGTAATAGGCAAATGCTTCTTTGGCCCGCCGGTTTGTGGGCAACACCTTAAGGATGAGGTCTGCCATGACGGTAAAGCTCTTATCAATGAAGTTGTCGTTCCGTTGGCTACGGGCCATTGCTGCTCTCCCATGGGTGGCTTCCATTTTGCCTGGTCTTTGTAAGCTGATGGAATGGAGACCCCAGCCCATTCTGAACACCTCCTTCTGGACATTGAGGGGATGAAATGTGGTGGCTGTGCCCACGCGGTGGAGCGCCGTCTCAGGGAGCAACCTGGCGTGAGCAAGGCCGAGGTCAATCTGCTTACCCGCACCGCTGCAGTTAGTTTGGATCCAAGTCAGCCGGCGGATCCTCAACAGCTGGCATCAGCCCTCCAGGGCATAGGCTTCCCGTCCCGGCTGCGGGATCAGGCCCAAACCCTGGTGGAACCCCGCTCCTTGAGCAAGGGCTGGTGGAGTCGCTGGCGACAGCTGATGGTGGCCCTGGTGCTCATGGCCATTACGGGTCTGGCCCACCTGGCCACTGCACAGAACTGGAGTGTGCCCCTGTTGAACTCCATGGTGTTCCACGGGGTGGTGGCCACGGTGGCCTTGGTTGGCCCTGGTCGCGCCATCCTCACAGGTGGGTGGCTGGCCTTACGCCATGGCATTCCCACCATGGACAGCCTGGTGGGCCTGGGCATTACCAGCGCCTATACATCCAGCCTGGTGGCCCTGCTGTGGCCTGGGGTGGGCTGGCCCTGCTTCTTTAACGAAGCGGTGATGCTGCTGGGCTTTGTGCTAATGGGAAGGTTTTTAGAAGAACGGGCTCGCCGCCGCACCGGTCTGGCCTTGCAACAGCTCATGGATCTGCAACCGGAAACCGCCCAGCTGTTGGTGGGCCCAGAGGCCACTGCAACGGAGCCCAACAGATTGTTGGCTTGTAGCCATCGCTCTGTGCGGGCCGCAGTGCTACGGAAAAATGACCGCCTCTTCCTACTGCCAGGGGATCGGATTCCAGTGGATGGAACCATCCTGGCGGGTACCTCCAGCCTTGATCTCTCCAGCCTCACCGGTGAGCCCCTACCAGTGGAGGTGAGTGGGGGGGAGAGTGTCACTGCTGGTTGCCGTAATCTCACTGGCCCCTTGGTTGTGAAGGTGGAGCAGGCAGGGGCCACCACAAGCCTTGCCCGTCTTATTCGCCTTGTGGAAGAGGCCCAAAGCCGTAAGGCTCCCATCCAACGGCTGGCAGACCAGGTGGCAGGACGATTTTGCTATGGGGTTCTGGCCTTGGCTGGAGGCACCTTCCTGTTCTGGTGGTGCTGGGGAGCCCGTCTCTGGCCCGCAGTGTTGACCACCTCCAACCAATACCTCAGCCATGGCTCCATGGCCATGGGCACCATCAATACTCCCCTAGGTTTGGCACTGCAACTGGCCATTTCTGTGTTGGTGGTGGCCTGTCCCTGTGCTTTAGGTTTGGCCACACCAACGGTGGTGAGTGTGGCCACGGGTCGTGGTGCCCAGGCCGGCTTGCTGTTTCGTGGTGGGGATGTGCTGGAAACCGCTGCCCAGCTGGATACGGTGGTGCTGGACAAGACCGGCACCTTAACCATTGGCCGCCCCTTACTCCAAGCCGTTGTGCCATCTCCCCCCTGGCACCATGGTGTCCCTGAAGACCATATCCCTGAAAACAGTTTTCCTGAAAGCGGTATCCCTGAAAACAATGTTGCTGAGGAGAGGAAAAACCTGCTGCTGCAATGGGCAGCCAGTCTAGAGCAGCAGACCCAGCACCCCTTGGCCCATGCATTGATCCAGGCGGCTCAACAGCAGGAGATACCCCTTCTCCCCGTGGAGGAGAGCCGCACCGAAGCTGGGTTGGGGGTGCAGGGGATTGTGGCAGGGCAAAAATTATGCCTCGGACGATTAGATTGGTTGGAGCAGCAGGGATTGACCCTGCCCCAGTCTCTGGGGGATTATTTACAGAGGTGGGAGCAAGCAGGCCAGGCCACCATGGTTCTGGCGAACACCAGGGAAATCCTAGGGCTACTCACCGTGGCAGATCCTCTACGCCAGGATGGGGCCACCACCATGGGGCGGTTGAGGTCCATGGGTCTGGAGTTGTATCTGCTGAGTGGTGATCGCCGCCCTGCTGTGGAACATCTGGCCCACCGCATTGGCCTCACCTCTGAGAATGTGATTCCTGATACACGGCCCCAAGGCAAGGGTCATGTGATTCAGCAGTTGCGGGCCCAGGGCCACCGGGTAGCCATGGTGGGGGATGGCATCAACGATGCCCTGGCTCTGGCCTGTGCAGACCTGGGCATTGCCGTGGGTACAGGCACCCAAATTGCCCAGGAAACTGCCGATTTGGTGGTGATGGGTGAAGGTCTTGCAGGGCTTGCAGATGGCCTGCTCCTGGCCCGTGCCACCATGGCCAAGGTGCGCCAGAACCTTTTTTGGGCTTTTGCCTACAACAGCTTGGCCTTGCCCTTGGCCATGGGTTTCTTTTTGCCCAGCCTGGGCTTGGTGTTGCTCCCCTCCTTAGCTGCCCTGCTCATGGCCCTCAGTTCCATCAGCGTGGTGACCAACGCCCTGCTGCTGCCCTGGAAGCCATCCCATGGGAACACAGGGGGGATGGCTTCGGTAAAGTCATAGCTTCAAGGGCAGATAGGTAGAGCAAGCCATGGGAAATCTTGTTGATGTGGGCCTGCCAGTTGCCCTGGCCTTCATCATGTTCACCCTGGGCCTTGGGCTCACCGTTGATGATTTTCGCCGTGTGGCGCGGCAACCGAGGGACTTTCTCGTGGGTGCTTTTTCCCAGGTTGTGATTTTACCCATAGTTGGTTTTGTGTTGTGCACCCCATGGCCTCTGGTGCCGGAGTTGGCCCTGGGAGTGATGATCATTGCCTCAGCTCCTGGTGGAGTCACCTCCAATGTGCTCACAGCCCTTGCAGGTGGCGATGTGGCCCTGTCCATTTCCCTAACGGCAGTCACCAGCCTCATCAGCGTGGTCACAGTGCCCCTGATTGTGGCCTTCTCCTATAACCATTTCATGGGGGGTGATGCCTTGGCTAATTTCTCAATCGCCAGCACAGCCCTGAAGGTGTTTGCCATTGTGACTCTTCCTGTAATTCTTGGTTTAGTCACCCATCATCTGGCCCGGCCTGCCGCACGGCGCCTGGAACCACGGGCCCGCACCATTTCAGTGCTGCTGTTTGTCTTGGTGCTGTTTGGGGCTATTTATGGGGAGTGGAGAAACATTGCTGAGTACTTCGCCTTGGCAGGTGCTGTCACCTTGGTGTTAAACCTGGTGATGATGGCTTTGGCTTGGATGACTGCCAGGGCCCTGGCCTCTGGTCCTGAGCAGCGTATTGCCATTACCATTGAATGTGGTCTCCAAAATGGCACCCTTGCCATTGCAGTTGGCGTTCTTCTTTTTGGTGATGGCCTGGCCATTGTGCCAGCCGCTATTTATAGCTTAACCATGTTTGTGACAGCATTACTATATGTGGGGGCTCTTCGTTGGAGCGCCAGGCGGGCCTAGCTGAAGGGGAATTGCGGTGAATGTGGTGGGCCACCCCATGCCGGGTCGTTTTTTGGTTGTGGAAGGCATTGATGGCTCGGGCAAATCCAGCCAGGTGGAACGCCTAGGCCGCTGGTTGCCCCACTCCGGACTGATGCCCCCCGGCGCTGAACTGGTGGTCACCCGAGAGCCTGGAGGCACCCCACTGGGAAAGCAACTTTATAACATCATCTTGAATCCTCAGTTGGCACTCCACAGGCAGGCGGAATTGTTCTTGTTTGCTGCTGATCGGGCTCAGCATGTAGAGACCAAAATCCGCCCAGCCCTCAGCCAGGGCAACTGGGTGGTGAGTGACCGCTTTAGCGGCTCCACCGTGGCCTACCAAGGCTATGGACGCGGCTGTGACTTGGAGCTCATCGACACCCTGGAGCAGGTGGCCACCGGCGGATTGACACCGGATCTCACCCTCTGGCTGGATCTGCCCCCTCAGCAGGCCCATGACCGCCAGGGCCTCCAGCCCCCCTTGCCGGAGAAGGACCCTTTTGAGGGGGCAGGGCTAGGGTTTGCCCAACGGGTGGCCCATGGCTTTCAGCAGCTGGCAGGGGAGCGGGGCTGGTGGCCCATTGCTGCTGGTGAACCATTGGCTGTGGTGGAAGCGGCCATTCAGCATGCCTGTCGCAGCACCTTTGCCCTGGACCGCTGATGGGCACTTGGGTCTGTGCACCTGTGTTTGCCGATGTGATGGGGCAAGATCGGGCTGTGGAACTCCTGCAGGCCAGCTTGGAGCAGCAACGGCTGGCACCGGCCTATCTCTTTTGCGGTCCCCATGGAGTGGGTAGGCGTCGAACGGCTTTGCGGTTCCTGGAGGCCATTTTGAATGAAACCTTGGCGGCCAATCTCCAGCAGCGGCGCCGTCTCCAGGAGGGCAACCATCCCGACCTGTTGCTTGTGGAACCCACCTACAGCAACCAGGGCCGCTTACTGAGTAGTGCGGAGGCAGAGGCCAGTGGACTGAAAAAACGAGGTCTCCCCCAACTGCGGTTGGAACAGGTGCGGGAGGTGAGTCGTTTTCTGGTGCGCCATCCCCTGGAAGGTAAACGATCCTGTGTCCTGCTGGATGGGGTGGAGCGTCTCAACGAGACAGCAGCCAATGGGCTGCTCAAAACCTTGGAGGAACCCGGTGGTGGCCTTCTGGTGTTGCTCACCACCAGCCGGGACCATGTGCTCCCCACCATCTTATCCCGCTGCCATGTGGTCAACTTCCGACCCCTCTCAGGTCCGGCACTGCACCAGGTGCTGGGGAGCTTAGGGGAACCTGTGGAGGGAGACAGCCCGGAAATCCTGGCCTTGGCAGCTGGCAGTCCGGGAGAATTACTGCGCCACCGACAGCAGGTGGAAGCGGTGGGTTCTGATGCACTGCAGCTGTTGGACCAGCCCTTGGAGCGGCCTCACCAGGCCTTGGCTTTGGCCAAAGCAATTACGGAGGATGGTCTGGACCTGGAGCAGCAGCTCTGGCTCATTGCCTTGTGGCAACAGGGAATTTGGAGATGGGGTAAAGCCAATGGCCAACTCTCCAAGGCCCAAGAGAGGGTCCAGGATCTTGAGCGCCTGGGTCGCCAGCTGAGGGGCTATGTGCAACCCCGTTTGGCTTGGGAAGTCACCCTCCTGGGCTGGTTGGTGTAGTACCGACCTGGAAGCCTGTCAATATCTTGTGCTCCCCGGCTGAGCTGAAGCCCTGGGCTGGGGCCACGTCGGAATTGTAGAATCCCCCTGCTTGAGGGCCATCACCAGGCAGCTCTAGGCAGTAGCCGGCTCCGTAAACTGTCTTGATGTAGGTGGGTTTGCGGGGATTGGGCTCCAACTTGGTGCGTAGGTGACGAATATGGACCCTGATGGTCTCAATATCGTCATCTGGGTCATAACCCCACACTTCTTTGAGGATTAAGGAAGGGGCCACCGTCTGGCCATGGCGCTGCAGGAGGCAGTGGAGCAGTCCAAACTCCAGATTGGTGAGGCGAACCGACTTGCCAAACCAAAACACCTCAAAGCGCTCCGGTACCAAGGTGAGTGGCCCGAATGTGAGGATTTCCGTGTATTTGGCTGAGGATGGCAAGTGGTCGCTGCGCCGCAGGAGCACCTTGATGCGGGCCAGCAGCTCATCCAGGTCAAAGGGCTTGGTCAGGTAGTCGTCCGCACCAGAGTTGAAGCCACTCACCTTGTCCTTGGTGTCGGCCAGGGCTGTGAGCATCAGGATGGGCACTTGAGACGTACGGCTATCCCGCCTCAGACGCTGACAGAGGGTGAATCCGTTTAACAAGGGCAGCATGAGGTCCAGGATGATCAAGTCGGGAACGCTCTGCATGGCCAAGGCTTGGCCTTTAACACCATCCTCAGCCACCTGCACCTCAAAACCAGCATGCTTGAGATTGGCGGCCATTAGTTGGCGCATATCACTGTCGTCTTCCACAAAAAGAATGTTGGGCTTCATGGGCAGAGATTTAAGGACGTTAAGGAAGTGAGCAGAGGCCACCGGAATTGACCCACCAGGGCGGTCAGGGTTTTTCCGTTTTTTCCTCTGCAGAGATCCTAAGGCTCCAGGGCGGGGAGAGTCACCCATCTCCAGGGTATCCATGGTGAAAAGGTACGTTCAGTTTGTAAATACACAAACTGAACTGAGGCAAACTGAACTGCCCAGAACCCAGGCCAATCCTCTTGGGAACTTCCCCTCAGGACGGAGTTA
>RKSC01000156.1 GCA_007571085.1 Synechococcus sp. PNGco_S_binSS4 | reverse complement strand
ACCACTGCTCCCCGGCCCCGGCATCCATGGCGGAACACCATCATCTATGAGCTCCATGCAGGGGGAATGACCCGGGGGCCAGGGGCCCCCGTTCCTGCTGAGGAGAGGGGCACACTGTTGGGTCTCTGCCACTTGCTACCTCGCCTGAAATCCCTAGGCATCACCACCATTGAGCTCTTACCCCTCCAGTGCTTTGATCCCCTCACTGCTCCCCCAGGCCAACAAAACTATTGGGGCTATGCCCCCATCAACTGGTTTTCCCTTCACCCCGCCTATGTGGTGGGCAATGACCCGCTCCAGGCCCGTCAGCAAATGCGCACCTTTGTGGAGGCTTGCCACAAAGAGGATCTAGAAGTTCTTGTGGATGTGGTCTACAACCACACAGGGGAAGAGGGGGCAAATGGCCCCACAATCAGCTGGCGGGGTTTTGGGGAGCAGCTCTACTACTTCTGCAATGACACGGGGTGCTACCAAGATGTGAGTGGCTGTGGCAACAGCATTGCGGCCAACCGCCCCCATGTGCAGCAACTGATTTTGGAATCATTGCGCTGTTGGGCTGTTGAGTTGGGAGTTGATGGCTTTCGTTTTGACCTTGCAGCTGCCTTAACAAGAGGTGAGCACCTGGCTCCCCTAAAGGAGCCGCCTCTGTTCAGGGCCCTGGAGGCAGATCCCCTGCTTGCAGACCTCAAATGGACTGGTGAACCATGGGATTGCGGTGGCCTCTATCGCCTGGCTGATTTTCCCGCTCAGCGCTTCGGCGTATGGAATGGTTGCTTTCGAGATGACCTGCGGCGCTTCTGGAAAGGGGAAAAGGATACCTGCTGGACCATGCGGCAGCGGCTCAGTGGCAACCGGGACCTCTTTGCTGCAGCCCATGTGACCCCTGGACGTTCCATTCACTTTGTGACTGCCCACGATGGCTTTACGCTCCAAGACCTGGTGAGCTACAACGTCAAACACAATTTGGCCAATGGGGAAAATAATCGGGATGGGGAAAACCATAACCACTCCTGGAACTGTGGGGTGGAAGGTCCCAGTAGTGACTCCCTGATCCAAGCCTTACGGCACCGCCAAGTTCGCAACCTGATCACCTCCCTACTGCTGGCACCAGGGGTTCCACTGCTGTGGATGGGGGATGAGGTGAACCGCAGCCAGGGGGGCAACAACAACAGCTGGTGCCAGGACAATCCCGTGGGCTGGATGGCCTGGGAGCACAACCCAGCTGAGCAGGCCATGGAACACTATGTGGGCCGTCTAAACCGGTTGCGCAGGGAACTGGGCAGCTGGCTAAATCCCTCAATGCTGATTCAGGAGCAGTCCCCATCACCATCAGTTCAGCCCTATCGCCAGTGGCATGGCCCCAAGCTCAACCGACCGGACTATGGCCCCTGGTCCCATGCCTTGGCCTGGAGTGTGCATACGGCAACGGGAGATGTGGTCCTTTGGTGTGGCCTCAATGGGTTTCACGAGTCCCTTCAATTTGAACTGCCCAGGAGCCGCAGTGGCTGGCACCGCCTGATTAATACGGCACTGCCACCAGGGGATGACCTGCCTTCATCCCCCAGTCCATGGGACCAGGAGGGTGGGGTGTTGCTGGAATCCCATAGCTTGGTGCTGATGGTGGCCAGTCGTCATTGCCCCCATGGGCTTGAGGATGGGGAAGCGGACAGGGGGAATCGAACCCCCATCATCAGCTTGGAAGGCTGAGGTTTTACCACTAAACTATGTCCGCATATGGCGCGCCTCCTTCAGCAGCTTAATCCTTTGGGTGGAATTCTTGCAGAGAGGAAGCAACTGGTTTTTTACCTGGCCTATGGCTTAGGGGACGCCGGTACAGGGTTAGCAGCCACCTTACTGGGTTTTTACCTCTTCCCTTTTTTTACAGAGGTGGCTGGACTCTCAGCAGGGTGGGCAGGGGTTCTGCTCATGGTGATCAAAGTTTGGGATGGGTTGAGTGACCCGGTGATTGGATGGCTCAGTGACCGGACACGCACCCCTTGGGGTTCACGTCTGCCGTGGATTGCTGGAGCTGCCATTCCCCTCGGCTTCTTCTTTGCTGCCACCTGGTGGGTTCCCCCTGGAAATGCTCACCAGCGTCTGGCCTACTACAGCGTCATGGCGGTGTTGCTAATGACCACCTACACCGCAGTGAACCTCCCCTACGCTGCCTTGCCCAGCGAGCTCTCCAAAAGCACCGGAGTGCGCACCTATCTAAATGCAGCCCGCTTCACCGGCTCCCTCATCGCAGGTTTTCTGGGCTTGCTCCTGGCCTTTCACCTGGTGCGTCACGGTGCGGTGGGCTATGGCCAGATGGGCATGTTGGCAGGTGCAACCATTGCTCTGTCTGGATTGGGCTGTGCCTTTGGACTCAGACCATTTGTCCAGAACACCGCCATCAATCCACCATCCCACCGTGGAACCGTTTTGGCCCAGCTCAAACGCATTGCAGCCAACGGACGCTTTCGCATGGTGTTGGGCCTCTATCTGCTGCTCTGGTGTGCCCTTCAGCTCATGCAGACCGTTTCCCTAATTTTTCTGCGGGTGGTGCTGCACCTGGGGGATAACTGGGCCTTGGCCCTGCCCATGGTGTTTCAGTGCTCTGCGGTGCTGGGGCTCTGGCTTTGGGGCCAGGTGGCCCAGCGTTGGGGACGTGTCACGGCCCTGAAGTGGGGGGTCACCCTTTGGGGCCTGAGCCTTGTTTTGGCCTTGCTGTTGCCCCCATTTCCTGGGCAGATGGGTCCTGCGGTGCAGTGGTTGTTTCTACACCTCCTGGTACTCACCATCATGCTTTTGGGCCTGGGGGGCTCCACCGCCTATCTGATCCCCTGGTCATTGCTTCCCGACGCCATTGATAGTGATCCCGACCACCCTGCCGGCTTTTACACTGCTTGGATGGTCCTGGTGCAAAAGCTGGGCATTGGATTTGGGGTATTTGTTCTGGGAGTACTGCTGCAGCTCAGCGGCTATTTGGCCAGCCAAGGGGTGGATCAACCTGATCAAGCATTGGTCACCATTCGTCTGTGCATAAGTGTGATTCCGGGAACATTGATTGCTCTAGGAATCATCGTGATGCGCCACTGGCCCCAGGGCAGTGAGCAACAGACCTCAAGCCCATGAGAGTCTTGATCACCTGATTACCAAACCATGGCCAACGTGATAATTCCCAAATGGCTAATTCCCAAATGGCTCAGCCGCTTGGGAAGTAGTTTATTGCTGGGGGGGCAAACCG
Organism: Synechococcus sp. PNGco_S_binSS4; assembly: GCA_007571085.1. GTDB lineage: Bacteria > Cyanobacteriota > Cyanobacteriia > PCC-6307 > Cyanobiaceae > Synechococcus_B. The sequence goes on along the minus strand of RKSC01000156.1, from coordinate 3,708 downwards.
TTGCTGCCCTGGCCCGTGGTCGCTGGGGCGGGGATGAGGCCCTGGCTCAGATGCACATTGCTGGTCCCGACAGCTTCCTGGTGGTGCTTCTGGTGGGTGTGGCCGCTGGGACTGTGTTTAATGTGCAGGTGGCCTCAGAACTGACAGAACTGGGGGCAGGGGAGGCTGTGGGTGGTCTCCTGGCCCTGGGTCTGTCTCGGGAGATTGCCCCGATCCTGTCGGCAGTATTGATTACGGGCAAGGTGGCAACGGCCTACGCAGCGGAGTTGGGCACCATGAAAGTCACTGATCAGGTGGATGCCATCAAGATGCTGCGCACCGATCCGGTGGAGTACTTGGTTATTCCAAGGGTGGTGGCCTTACTGGTGATGACACCCCTGCAGACCATGGCATTTTTTGCAGTGGGGATCATTTCTGGTGCCATCAGCTGTGCACAGTCCTACGGCATCCCCCCTGCCGTGTTCTGGCAGTCGGTGAGTGAATGGCTGAAACCCGGGGATGTGCCTGCCATGGTCTGTAAAGGTGCGGTATTTGGTCTGGTCATTGCATTGATCTCCTGTGGCTGGGGTCTCACCACCGAGGGGGGCCCCAAGGAAGTGGGTACAAGTACAACGGGTTCTGTGGTTATGACCCTTGTGCTTCTGGCCCTGGTCAATTTGACCCTGACCCAGGTGTTTTTCGGATGAGTGAATCAACCCTTAGAGTGGTGCTCATCACCTAAAGGACAGTTCTGAAGTATGGATACTGCAGAGACAACTGCAGAGACAGTGGTGCTGGCACCGGGGCTAGGTCTGCCCATGGCAACCCTGCTGGTTGGTGGTGCGCTCTGCCTGGTGAACCTGGCCGCTGGTGGTGCTCTGGCTTTGTTGGGCCTGGTCTTGCTCCTGCAAAGCCTAAGGTTGCGACTGGCCTTTACCCCTGAGGCCCTGGAACTGCAGAATGGATCTGAGGTGTTGCGCCGTTTCCCCTATAAAAATTGGCGCAGCTGGAGCCTGTTCTGGAAGCCTCTGCCCATCCTTCTCTATTTCCGTGAAGTGAACGGCATCCACTTTGTGCCGGTCATTGGGGACCCCCAGGTGTTGCTTCAGCAGCTGGAGCACCATCTTGGTGATGGGAAGACTACAAAAACCTCTGCTGAGGCCAGCTAAATCCACAGCCATGACACCCAGAGAGGTTCCCACAACCCATATTCCACAAGCGGCCGGCCCTGGAGCAGATGTGCTCCTGGCGGAGCTTTTGGAGCGGCGGCAACAGCTGCTGGTGGAGATCAGTACCCTTGAGCATCGTCGTGACCGGTTGCAGCAGGACATTAGCTGCCATTTTGCTGGCAGCTGCGATGAGCTTTCCCGGCGTGTTCAGGGATTTCAGGAGTACCTGGTGGGCGCCCTCCAGGAGTTGAGTGACCGGGCACAGGCTCTGGAGTTAACCCCCCAGAACGTGATGGTTCAACCATCACCATTGGATCATCCCAACCCAACGGACCCCAGCCAGGACATGGGATCCACCAGCCCCTTCCTTGCTGATCAGTCCTTTATTGAAGAGATGATCCGTGGCTTCCAGGGCACACCGGATTTTTATGCACCTCCATGGCAATTGCGCCGCCACCTGGAAGCCAGCCACGGGGAACTGCTTGCCAACTGGTTGGTTCAGCAGCAGGGGCGGGGAGCACAGAACAGCCTTGGCAGCCGCAGCCACAATGTTTTGCTTGGTGCTGCCGCCATTGCGGTGCTCACAGAGCTTTACGGGGACCAGCTGCAAACCTTGGTGCTGGCCAGCACCCCGGAGCGCCTGGGTCAGTGGCGACGGGGGCTGCAGGATAGCCTGGGCCTGCGGCGGGAGGATTTTGGCCCCACTGCCAATGGCATTAGCCTATTTGAAAGGCCAGATGCACTGATTGAGCGGGCCGACCGCCTGGAAAGTCAGGATCGTTTACCCTTCATTCTGATCGATGCAGCTGAGCAGGTGGTTGATATACCCATCCTCCAGTTCCCCCTCTGGCTTGCCTTTGCGGCAGATTCCCAGGAGTTGGCCATGGATGACCTTGACAGCAACCCTCTCTAAGCCATGAACCCTACAGCCCTGTGGTTCCTTAGCCTGTTGGCAGCCTATGGACTGGGGAGTATGCCCACCGGCTGGCTGGTGGTGAAGTGTTTGCGAGGTGTGGATCTACGGCAGCAGGGCTCTGGCTCCACTGGAGCCACCAATGTGCTGCGGGTAGCGGGGCGGTGGCCAGCTCTAGGTGTCTTGCTGGTGGATGTGGCCAAAGGAACCGCTGCCATCCTGCTGGCCAAGGGCCTGGGAGCCACACCGTGGCAGCAATTGGCAGTTGGACTGTTGACTTTGGCTGGACATACCTGGCCCGTCTGGCTCAAGTTTCATGGGGGGAAGGCAGTGGCCACGGGTTTGGGCATTTTCCTGGGCTTAGCTCCCATGGCAGCCATGGCCTGCTTGGGAACCTTTCTGGTGGTGCTGGCTATTTTCCGTAAGGTGTCCATGGCCAGCTTGACAGCAGGACTGGTGCTGCCCGTGGTGATGGTGTGGGCTGTGGCAGGTTCTGAACGTTTGCCCTACACACTGCTGGCCTTGGCAGCCACAGTGCTGGTGTTCTGGCGCCACCGTGGCAACATCCAGCGCCTCTTGGCGGGTAAGGAACCCTCCCTGGGCCAAAAGTCTCTTTAGACCATAATCTCTTTAGACTATCAACCCAGCTCACGGCTGCGGTGCTGGGCTGCAAGGACTGCATCCATCAAAGCAGCACGGAAACTACGACGCTCCAATTCCGCAATGGCGGCAATGGTGGTGCCAGCGGGACTACACACGGCCTCCTTCAGGGCAGATGGGGCAAGCTGCTCCTTCTGCAGCAGTGTGATGCTGCCGGCCACCATGGCCTGGGCCATGGCGTTGGCCTGGGCCCGTGGCAAGCCTGCCGCCACACCTCCATCTGCAAGTGACTCCACCATGACAGCCACCATGGCAGGTCCCGATGCGGCCAGGGCCAAAAAAGCGTCCATTTGTGCTTCGCCCACATGCTCAACTTGGCCCAGGGGAGCAAAGAAGGCCGTAGCTCTTTGGCGGTTCTCTGGAGAGACCAGGGCCCCCATGGCCAAGCCGGTCAGCCCAGCTTTAACGCGACAGGCAATGTTGGGAACAGCGCGGATGCACTGCCGTTGGGGAAAGGCTGCTTGCAGCCGCCCCAGGGGAACACCCGCCAGAATAGAGATGACTAGACCTTCCCCTTCCTTGGCAGGGGGCTCAAGGGCAGTGCGGGCCTCCAGCACCGTTTGCAGCTGCTGAGGTTTGCAGGCCAACAGTAAGTGATTGGCCATTAGTACGGGCCCCAGGTCTGTCCCCACCCTCAGTCCATGGTGCTGGCTCAGCGTTTGAGCTCTTTGGGGATTGCGGACACAGGCAACCACCTGCTCAGGGAGCAAAAATCCTTCACTCAACAAGGGGCAAACAAGGGCCTGGGCCATCTGGCCATAGCCCAAGACTCCCCACTCAAAGTTCATGGGCTTATAACATGGTGTATGACTGCATTCAAGAGCATTAATTTGGATCCGGAGGAAGCTCACCCGAGAAGGGGCCCAAGTCCATGTCTGGGGTAAAAGCCGATGGAAGACCACCATGGCCATTGCTCCCATTGCGGAAGGAGCGTTTGTCTGCCGGCTGGGGTGGTGGTGATTCCTCTGCTGATGGCTGGGGTGGGGC
>RKSC01000152.1 GCA_007571085.1 Synechococcus sp. PNGco_S_binSS4 | reverse complement strand
GCAGTGGCCATGATGGGGCCCTTCTCAGTCTTCTCTCCTTCCAGCCTAGCTCAAGAACCAGGCCATAGCCATGACATCTGTGATGGTTGGTACAATGAAGGCTTATGAAGGCTTACAAGACCTGACGTGGACCAAGCAGCTGGGCTGCTGCCTGCCCTAAGCCCTGGCTAGCCCACATCCCCTCTCAAGTCTTCCGCCATGGCCCTTGCCGTGACCACAAAACGGGGCACATTATCAGATCAGGAATTGCAATTAGCAGTCTGCATGAATAGGGGGAAGAGTCAGGGTGTTCTGGCTCACCCTAGAGTTGCGATTCAGGTGGGCAATTCAATGAGCCTTGGTGTGGGACTCCTCGGACTTGGAACCGTGGGAATAGGTGTGGCCGAAATCCTGCTCAGCCCAGAAGGACGCCAGCCCCTTGTGAGGCAGCTGCAACTGCAAAAGGTTGGGGTGCGTAGCCTAGAAAAGCCCCGTGCTGTTCAACTACCACCAGGCTGCCTCACCACCAACCTGGATGCTGTGGTGGATGATCCTGAAGTGGAGGTGGTGGTGGAAATGCTGGGTGGCCTGGAGCCTGCTCGGCGCCTTATCCTACGGGCCATTGCAGCGGGCAAACCCGTGGTTACTGCTAACAAAGCAGTCATTGCACGCCATGGGGCAGAAATTAATTCTGCAGCAGCTCAAGCCGGTGTCTACGTGCTAATGGAGGCTGCCGTGGGGGGCGGAATTCCCATCATCGAGCCTCTCAAGCAATCCCTGGGAGCGAACCGCATCCAGCGGGTCATTGGGATTATCAATGGCACCACCAATTACATTCTCACCCGCATGGGCAGTGAGGGGGCAGCCTTTGCCGATGTGTTGGCGGATGCCCAGGCCCTAGGCTATGCTGAGGCTGATCCCACAGCGGATGTGGAAGGCCACGACGCCGCAGATAAGATCACCATTATGGCGGGACTTGCCTATGGGGGTCTGGTGCAGCGTCAGCAGGTGCCTACAGAAGGCATTAACCACCTCAAAGCCACGGACCTGGCCTATGGGGATCAACTGGGCTACACCCTGAAGCTCCTGGCTACGGCAGACCGCCTAGGACAGGACGGAGATGGTACCCAGATGCTGGATGTGCATGTGCACCCCACCCTGGTGCCTAAGGATCATCCCCTGGCAGGAGTCAAGGGTGTGAACAACGCTGTGTTGGTGGAGGGAGAGCCGGTGGGACAGGTGATGTTTTATGGCCCTGGTGCCGGATCTGGGCCTACGGCCAGTGCAGTGGTGGCGGACATGCTCAACATCGCTGCCATTCGGGAAGTGGCCCATGGTGACCACGCTGCCCTTGACCCACTCTTGGCTGCAGTTAGCTGGCAGCAGTGCCGCCTCAAAGAATCCCACCTAACCAATCATAGCCATTACATTCGCCTCAAGGTGCAGGACCACCCTGGTGTTATTGGCCAGATTGGCTCGTGTTTTGGGGTAGAGGGCGTGAGTATTCGCACCATCATCCAGGTGAATAGCAGCCCGGGAGAAGCTGAGGTGGTGGTGGTGACACAGCAGGTGCAGGAGGCCCGTTTTCGTCGCTCCTTGGCAGGGCTGGATCAACTGGACAGTGTTCTCTCAATTGCCTGTTGCCTGCGCACCCTTTAACCTTTAATGGGCCCCCTTGAAAAGCTCAGCACCTGGGGGTTCAGAGTGGAAATGAACACCAATCCCAAATAAAGTGTCCACTGCAGCACAGAAAGTCCTTCCCAGGTGGCAAGGTAAGGGCAGCGATCTCCTGCTCCTGTAGCCATGGTGATTAATCAGGGCGACTGTGTGCGACTGCGGCTTGATGAGCGCACCTATCAAGTCATTGCCATTGATAAGCTGCACAACCGCTGCTGGCTTAGACCATGGCCCCTGCAGGACAAAACCACGCCGGTTTTTGAAGAGGATCTGGGCAACGTGATGGTCGGGCTCACCTGCCCTATTCCTAGGCACAAGCGCCACCAGGGCACCTTGGCAAACCATGGCTAAGCACAACTGGATCTGGCCGTCTCTGCTGGCTGGCCTCATGGGTGTGACCACAGTTGCCTGTGCTCCATCCCGTCCCCGGGATCAACTGGTGGTGGGCACCAAAGGTGCTATTACCTCCTTGGATCCCTCCCAGGCCTACCAAACTCGGGCCTTGCAGTTGATCAGGGCCCTAGGAGATCCTCTCTATGAGCTGAGCAGCACGGGTGAATTGGTTCCCCGCTTAGCAGCGGCAGCACCCCATGTGACCCCCGATGGTCTACGGGTACACCTGCAACTGCGGGAGGGGGTGCGCTTCCACGATGGTAGCCCCATGGATGCCCAGGCTGTGGCATTTAGTCTGGAGCGGTTCCGTGATGGTGGGGGAAGCCTCAGCTACCTGCTTCAGAACGTGGCCTCCATCAACGTTACTGGCCCCTTAGAGTTGGAGCTGGAATTAGGGAAGCCCTACACCCCATTCCTCAATCTGCTCAGCTTTGCTGGTCTGACACCGGTGCCAGAGAGTGCCTATGGTCCATGCCCCAATGCTGCTGCATCTGAGGCGGTGGGTGATGAGCTGTGCTTACCAGCGGATGGTTTTGTAGGGACCGGTCCCTACCGCCTGGTTTCCCGCAGCAGCGATGGGACTCAGCACCGCTTAGAGCGTTTTGATGGCTACTGGGGAGAACCTGCCAGCAGTGCGGGCCTTACCGTGGTGAGCCTGGAAAACTCCACAGCCCTGTTCGGGGCCATCAGGAACGGGGAGGTTGATGTGCTGCTCTCCTCGGGTCTGGAAGCCGAGCACCAACTGGAGCTGGGTAAGGGTGTTGAGGCAGGTCGTTTTCTGACAGCCTCCAGCCCACCCCAAACCATTGAGGTGTTGGCCCTGGCCACAGACCGTCCTCCCCTAGACCAAGTGGAGGTGCGTCAAGCCCTGGCCCATAGCTTGCCACGGCCACTGCTGAGTGAGCGGGCCAGTCAGGGGCTGAATACTCCCTTGCGCAGCTTGATTCCCGATCTATTCCCCTCAGCTAGACCCACATTGCCAGAGCACGACATTGACCGGGCCCGGCAACTGTTAGCTGCCGCCGGCCACTGCAATGGCACTCCCCTGGAGGTGGAATTCACCTACCGCTCCAATGTGCCCACTGATGGGCTCATGGCCCTCACATGGAAGGAGTTTCTAGATGAGCAGTTGGGGGACTGCCTCACACTGCAGATTGATGGCTTGGAATCCACAGCAGTTTATGACCAGCTGGCCAGTGGGGCTTTCAGCATGGTGATTTATGACTGGGCTCCAGATTTTCTAGATCCGGAGAACTACTTACGGCCCCTAATTGAGTGTGATGTGCATGAGGGCAGTGTTTGCAAGGAAGGATCGGCTGTGGAGTCTGGGGTGTTCTGGTTTGATGCTGAGGTGGATCAGCTGCTGGAGCAACAGCAGAGCCAACCCCCAGAGGGTCGTGAAGGAAGCTTGGTGGCCCTACAGGAGCGCCTAGCTGATGGTGTGCCCTACATCCCCCTTTGGCAGGGCCGCAACCGGGCCTGGTCCCAGGCATCCGTTACCGGCCTCAGTTATGACGGCTCCGGCTGGTTGCGTCTCAGCAGCCTAGGTCGTTAGTTCGTGCCTTCATGGCTCTGCGCCTGGATCTTCTTCGTTATGTGGCAGCCCGGCTGGCCTTGGCGCCGGTCATGCTATGGATCATTGCCAGCCTGGTGTTTCTGCTGCTGCGGGTGGCCCCTGGAGATCCTATTGATGCCCTATTGGGTCTCCGCGCCACCCCAGCAGCTCGGGAGAGCCTCAGGATTCACCTGGGCTTGGATCGTCCCCTGGCTGCCCAATACTTCACCTACCTCCATGACCTACTCCAGGGCCACCTGGGTCAGTCCCTAGCCAGTCAGGAGGCTGTCACCCAAATTATTGGCACCAGTCTGCCCGCAACCATTGAGCTGGGGGTCATGGGTTTGATGGTGGGTGCCCTGTTGGGACTGGCGGTGGGCTTGAGCGGAGCAGCCAAGCCGGAGGGTCCCCTGGATTTGGCAGGGCGCCTCTTTGGCATTGGCACCTATGCCCTGCCCCCATTTTGGGCGGCCATGGTGTTGCAACTGTGCTTAGCAGTGTGGCTCCACTGGCTGCCAGTGGGGGGCCGGTTCCCCCCCACCCTGTCTCCACCGGAGCAGCCCACCGGCTTTTATGTGATCAATGCTCTTCTCCAGGGGGATGGCCAGGCCCTGACGGCCAGCCTGCGGCATCTGGCCCTGCCCGCCTTCACCTTGGGCCTACTGCTAAGTGGAATCTTTGAAAGGGTGCTGCGCCTCAATCTGCGTCGTGCCCTACGGGCAGATTACGTGGAAGCAGCCCGTAGTCGTGGTTTGAGGGAGTGGCGCATCATCACTGGCCATGCCTTACCCAATGCCCTACTGCCCCTATTAACCCTAGGGGGCATCACCATGGCATCTCTCATTGGGGGTGCCCTGCTCATTGAGGTGACCTTTTCCTGGCCAGGGGTGGCCCTACGACTCCATCAGGCCATTAGTCAGCGGGACTACCCGGTCGTCCAAGGGGTGGTGGTGGTGGTGGCTGCTCTGGTGGTGGCAGTCACTGTTATAGTAGATGTGCTGGTGGCCTGGATTGATCCCCGGGTGCGCTTTTGAGCCCCACAATGGACAGGCCCCTGGGCTCAGGAATGGTTTCTCCCATTGAGCATTTTGTGAAACGGTCCTTTGGTACCTGGAGGGCCCAGCGCAGTGGCCATAACCTGGCTTTTCGTCATGTGGAGGAGGTGGAATCGGAAATCCGCATTGCACCGGCGGATCAGCAGAGTCCCCAGCTGGCGGAACTCCTGGCCTTGAACCAGGTGAAGACCAGCCAGATTTGCTGCCCCTTCTCCGTCACATGGCAGGGCACCTCCGACTGGGATGAGAATGCCACCAGCAGCGGGGACTGTCTTTTGGTGCCAGTCCCGGATACAGAAACCACCGGTCGCCTATTGCGTAGCCAGGGTTATACGGAGACCATCCCAGCGGTTGGCCGTTACCACTTCAGTGATGACCATATTTTTGTGCTCATCACCCCCTATGAGCGGGCCAGTGCAGAGGAGCGGGTGTGGTTTGCCACCGATGACCTGCGGCTACGGGTTGCCCTGATGCGCACCTCCTCCGGCCGGGGTGTGCTGCAGGCATCCTTCTCATCGGAGATCCGCCAATTGGAAGACTGAGGCCCCTACTCAGCCCAACTGATAAACCCAATTCCATGGATAACGCTTGTTTCCTGCGCTTCTGCCGCCTTTTGGCGGGCCGCTTCACCAATCAGGAGCAGGCGGCAGCCGATCCGGTCAACTTTGCCCATATCCACGTGGCCTTCCATCCTCTGGAAGGGAGCACCTTTGGTCCCCTCTGGTATTACTCGGAGCAGGCCTATGACCATGACCTCTGGTCTCCCTACCGTCAGGGTGTTCACCGCCTGGTGCGCCAAGATGGGTTGGTCCGGGTGGAAAACTATGGCCTGAAGGATCCTGTGGCCGCTGCCGGGGCTACCCGGGACCCAGGTATTCGCGCCACCCTGCAGCCGGAGCAGCTCAAGGCACGTCCAGGTTGTGCCATGGAGTTTCGTGCTGATGGGGGTGGTGGATTCATTGGTTGCGTGGAACCGGGCAACCGCTGCATGATCCCTCGCCATGGCCAGCTCACCTATCTTGTGAGCGAGGTGCACATGGACGAAGAGCACTGGATCAGCCGGGACCGGGGCTTTGATCCCCAGACCCATGAGCAGCGCTGGGGTTCAGAACACGGCCACCTGCGCTTTTGCCGTAGGGAGCACTATGACCAGGTGATTGGTAACCATTGGCTCCAGTAGGGCCTCCATTAGGGCAAGGGTTTGGTCACATTATTCAATCTTACCCCTGTGTGTCCAGTTGTAAAGGTTCCCTATGGAAAGGCCCCAGTTCCATGACAATTCTAGGGGTCTGAATGCACAGCACACGGCCCCCCATGGGCTGATTGTTCTGGTTTCATGTAGGGGTCTGAATGCACAGCACACGGCCCCCCATGGGCTGATTGTTCTGGTTTCATGACCCAGGTCTGGCAAGTGTCCCATCTCATTTGCCAAAAACCTTCGAATCCTTGTCGAGATTAGGAGCTTTTTTCAATGTTTGACGCCTTCACCAAGGTTGTTGCCCAGGCTGATGCCCGGGGTGAGTTCATCAGCGCCAGTCAGCTGGATGGCCTTGCCGCCATCGCGGCAGACAGCAACAAGCGTATGGATGCGGTGAACCGCATCACATCCAACGCTTCCACCATTGTTGCTAGTGCTGCCCGCAGCCTCTTTGCTGAGCAGCCCTCTCTGATTGCCCCTGGTGGAAACTCCTACACCAGCCGTCGTATGGCCGCCTGCCTGCGGGACATGGAGATCATCCTCCGCTATGTCACCTACGCCACCTTTACAGGTGATGCCAGCGTGCTGGAGGACCGCTGCCTGAATGGCCTGCGTGAGACCTACCTGGCTCTAGGGGTCCCTGGTGCTTCTGTCGCAGCAGCTGTCCGCAAGATGAAGGACACCGCCATCTCCATCGTCAACGACCGCTCTGGCATCACCGTTGGTGACTGCACCTCCCTCGTTGCTGAAATCGGTCTCTACTTCGACCGCGCCGCCGCCGCTGTGGCCTGACCCAGGCCCTACTTCAACCCACGCTTCCTTCTTTTCTATCCATGAAAACCCCCCTCACTGAAGGCGTCGCTGCTGCTGATTCCCAGGCCCGCTTCCTCTCCAACAGCGAGCTGCTGTCTGGTCTTGGCCGCTTTAGTCATGCCCAGGATTGCCTTTCTGCTGCCAAAGGTCTTACGGCTAAGGCTGACAGCCTGGTGAACGGTGCCACCCAGGCCGTCTACAATAAGTTCCCCTACACCACCCAAATGCAGGGGAGCCAGTATGCCTCCACCCCTGAAGGTAAGGCCAAGTGCGCCCGTGACGTGGGCTACTACCTGCGCATGGTCACCTACTGCCTGGTGGCTGGTGGCACCGGCCCCATGGACGACTACCTGATTGCTGGTCTCGATGAGATCAACCGCACCTTCGAGCTGTCCCCATCCTGGTATGTGGAAGCCCTGAAGTACATCAAGGCCAACCACGGTCTCAGCGGTAATCCTGCAACTGAAGCCAACACCTACATCGACTACGCCATCAACGCCCTCGTCTGAGACCCACCCTCTGGTTTTAGTAGACGGCTGAGCGTCAGTATGGAGCCCTCTGGGCTCCTTTTTCTTTTTGTTGTTTCCATGTCCCAAGGCACACCCCTTAACGAGGCCCAAGCCCTGGACTGGTTACGCCAGCAGGAGGATTTAGGTCAGCGTTACTACGCTGCCTGGTGGCTGGGTCGAATGCGTTCTAGCCATGGCGATACTGTCCCCCTACTCATCCAGTCCCTATCTGAGCGAGGCTCGGGCCTTGCTCCCACAAGCGGTATTGATGAGCCCAACCCTGTAGCCCGCAATGCGGCCCGTGCCCTAGGCAAGCTGGCTGATCCCCAAGCCATTGCTCCCCTGTTGGAGGCTTTAGAGTCCTCTGATGATGGGTTACGGGAAGCTGCTGCCCGCTCCCTAGGACAACTGGGGGCCCCACAGGCTAGAGGACCCATTCTGCGGCGCCTGGCATCAGGGCCAGGGGTTGCAGGGGCTCCCCGTCCTGGCACCAGCCGGCTGATGGAGCCCTGTGAGGCATTCTTGGAAGCATTGGGTGCCTTGGGTTGGGAGGAGGAGGATGGGTCAACCACAGACCACAAGCCCTTGCTGGCAACACTGGGGGCCTATGTGAACCATGAACGGCCTCTCATTCGTTCTGCTGCCTACCGAAGCTTGCTGCAGCTCACCCAAGAGGATTGCTGGGGAGACCAGCTGGTTGCCCTATTGCACCATGATGAATTGCAGGTGCGCCGCGCAGCCTTGCTGGATTTAGGTGTGACGGGCTGGCGACCAGCGGCCCCTGCCATTGCCCAAACCTTGGCAGAGAATAGCCTCAAGCTCATCGCCCTACGTGGTCTGGTGGAGCACAGCCCCCTGCGCAACCAGGCCAGCTGGTCTCCTTCTCCAGAGGAGGTGGAGTTGCTGGCTGCAATGGATAATCTTCTCTAAGCACTAAGCACATGCCCTCCAGATCCCATGATGTAGAGCAGGTGCAGGTGCAGGTGCTCATAGACGCCGTGCAGGCTGCCCAAACCGCAGATGACCTGACCGAGGCGGTGGAAGATCTATGCGCCTGTGCCCATCCCATGGCCATCCCCTGCTTGATACAGGTCTTGGGCTTCAACAACCCTGGTGCAGCAGTGGCGGCGGTGGATGGTCTGGTGGCCATTGGCTCCCCTGCGGTGCCCGCCATCCTCAGCAATGTGGATGATTACAACTACGGTGCCCGGGCCTGGAGTGTGCGGGCCTTGGCTGGGATTGGTGATCTGCGTGGACTGCCACTGTTGGAGCGGGCCCTGGCCCAAGACATCGGTCCTAGTGTGCGGCGGGCTGCTGCCCGGGGCATGGGTGGCCTACAGCCCCATGGCTTCACGGTGCTACAGCGACAGGAGCTGGCAGAGCGGATTTTGCCCCAGCTCAAGGCTTCTTGCCAGGACGAAGAATGGATCGTGCGCTACGCCACAGCCGTGGGTCTGGAGGGCATGAAACGGTGGTGGCAGCCATCTGCTGCCCAGCAGGAGCAACTGGTGGAGGCCCTTCAGCCCTTGGCTGATCCCCACGGGGAACCAGTGCCGGTGGTGTGGCTACGAGCCCGCCTGGCCATCACCCGCCTCAGGGCCAGTACCCCTGCGGCCTGCCCTTAGACATGGTCTTTCCTCCCCTTCCCGCCCTATGGCCTTGATTGCCCGCCGCCTCTTGGAGCAGCTGAGTGGCTCATTTTCCAATGAAGCCCAGGCAGTGGCCAACCCGCCCCTGTTTGCCTCCATTCAGGTTGTTTTCCGCCCCACACCCCAGCTGGCCCATGGTTCCCTCCTCCTGGAACAGGCCTATGCATTGGATCCAAGCCAGCCCTATCGCATCCGGGTGCTACGGGTTTGCCACCACCGGGAGCAGGGCCTGATGATCCAGAATTGGGCCCTTCACCATGAAGAGCGTTTCTATGGCGCCACCATGGATCCAGAACGGTTGGGGTGCATCCAGCAGGAGGATTTAACCCTGCTTCAGGGTTGCACCTACCTGGTCCAGGTGAGAGGGGATGGTTTCTGTGGAGAGGTGGAGCCGGGTTGCCAATGCCGGGTGCAACGTTCTGGGCGTGACACCTATCTGGTGAGCCGGTTTCAGGTGGGGCAGGGGTGGCTGCGCACCACGGATCAAGGCTTTGACCCCAAAACCCATGAGCATGTCTGGGGTTCAGTCTGCGGAGACTTTGAATTTGAACGCACCCGCAGCTTTGCAGGGGAGCTGCCTGAGTCCTGGTAAACCCATGGGTTGATCACCATTGGCTGCCAGGCCAAGCCTCATGGGACACCCGCTGAAAAAACAAATCCTCCAACTCATCCACCACCGCTTCAACACTGAGCTCATCCGTGGCCACCACCACCCCATCTTCAGCCTGGCGCAAAGGTGCTTCTTTACGGGTGCAGTCCAAGTGGTCCCTCTCAGCAATTTGGGCCTCCACCATGGCCAGTGGGGGCACCACCTGACCACGTTGGGCCATATCAGCAGCCCGCCGTCGTGCCCGCACCGCCACAGTGGCGGTGAGATACACCTTCAGCTCTGCGTGGGGGAAAACAGCAGTGCCCATATCCCGCCCCTCACTCACCAGACCCCCCTGCTCCCCAAATACCCGTTGTTGACGGGTGAGCACTTGGCGCACTTCCGGTAAGGCCGCCACCAGGGGAACAGCAGCAGTGACCCGGGGCAGACGGATCACATCACTCACATCAACCCCATTCACTTGAATCACCTGCTGCTGCTGGTCACCCCAGGTGAGCTGTAATTCCATGGCCTCCAACAGTTGCCCCAGGGCTGGTGTGGAGCGGATGGGCTGGTGGTGCTCCAGCATGAGCCAAGCCACAGCACGGTACATGGCACCCGTGTCCAGACGGAGCAGGCCCAGCCGTCCCGCCAGGAGGCGAGCCACGGTACTTTTCCCTGTTCCCGCTGGCCCATCAATGGCAATTATGGGTTTGCGATTCATCAAGAAGCGATGGTCTAGCAAGCGGGTTGAACCCACACGGGCCCCCACCCCCAGCAGGGCCACCCCATTCAGGTGAGGGCAAGGCTGCAGGGTGAGAGGATGGACCAGCTGGGCATACTCCACCTGCAATCCTGCAGACTCCAGGCGAGAACGGACCAGGTGTTCCAAGGCCATGGGGGAGCACTCGCCCGCCGCCACTGCTGCTGCTGCTGCTGCCAGGGCCTGGGGTACCAGTCCCGCCTGTTGCCGCTGGGCCGAATTCAGGTGGCTATTTCTTGAGCTACAGGGCAGACCATCACCCTCCCGCACCACTGGCACCCCTACCAGCCGGCAGCCCTTCCCATGAAAGGCCGGTAGGCAGTAGCGCAACACGGTGAGCTGCTGCCAATCCTTTTCCCCCATCACCACCATGGTGGGCTTTACCCGCTCCAGGAGCTGCTCCATTACCATGAGCACCCCCTCAAAATGGCCTGGCCGCCCTGGACCACAGAGGTGGCGAATCAGGGAAGCTTGCACCGGTAGGCTACTGGGGTTGTGACCACATGCTGCCCTGGTGTCACCATAGATCTGATCCACCGAGGGGAACCAGATGGCATCAGCACCAGCGGCCTCAGCCTGTTGAGCATCATGGTGCTGATCCCTTGGGTATGTGGCAAAGTCTTCCCCCTCCCCAAACTGGGTAGGATTGACAAAGGCACTGACCAACACCCGGGCACCATCACAACGGGCGCTGCGGATGAGCTGCTGATGGCCACGATGGAGCCCACCCATGGTGGGGACAAAATGGACTGGCTCCGGCGCAGCGGCGAGCCATCGTTCCAACTGGCTGTTGCTGGGCAGGATCACCATGGGCTTGGCTAGAGCATCATTGGCTAGAGCATCAATGGTCTCCAAGAATGACTTGCCCTTCCATTTGTCACATCAACCCCAAACTTTAGAGCAAGCTCCACCATGGACTACCGCAGCGCAGGTGTAGACATTGAGGCAGGCAATGCCTTCATTGGGCGCATCCGCAGCCTCGCATCCAGCACCCGACGTGCCGAAGTCATGGGCAGCTTGGGGGGATTTGGCGGACTATGCCGTGTGCCAGCTGGCCTACAACAACCCCTCCTGGTGGCCGGTGCTGATGGGGTGGGCACCAAGCTTGCCCTGGCTCAGGCCTGGGGTTACCACCGGCAGGTGGGCATTGATCTGGTGGCCATGAGTGTCAACGACGTGATCACAAGTGGGGCGGAGCCCCTATTTTTTCTGGACTACATAGCCAGTGGTCGCTTAATGGGGGATCAGCTGGTGGCTGCTGTGGAGGGTATGGCTTGGGCCTGCCGCATGAGCGGCTGCAGCCTCCTGGGGGGAGAAACCGCAGAGATGCCAGGTTTCTATGAGGAGGGTCGCTATGATCTGGCTGGCTTTTGCGTGGGTGTGGTGGAGGCCCCAGCCCTGGTGGATGGCCGCCACATTCAACAGGGGGACCAGTTGATTGCTGTGGCCAGCTCCGGACCCCACAGCAACGGGTTTAGTTTGATTCGGCAGGTGTTGGACCACAGCGGCCTAGACCCCCACACCATGCACCTGGCGCCGGAAGCAACCATGAGCTTGGCAGAACAACTGATGGAGCCCACACGGCTCTATGGACCCTTGGTGCAGGCCCTGGGTCAGAGACATATCCCCCTCCATGGCATGGTACACATCACGGGGGGAGGATTACCGGGGAACTTACCCCGTTGCCTGCCGGATGGTGCAGGACTGGGCCTAGCCCTTGATGCTGACAGTTGGTCCATACCGCCCCTGTTTCACTGGTTGCAAGAGGAGGGGCAAATTCCCGAAGCTGATCTCTGGAACACCTTCAACCTGGGCGTTGGTTTTTGTCTGGTGGTACCCAAAAATCGCCTGGAGGATGCTTTGGCCTGCTGCCAGGAGCAAGGTGAGCAGGCTTGGCTACTGGGTGAGGTGATTTCTGGTCAGGGCCCATTGGCGGGACTGCCCTTTTAAGCAACACCTTTGAGACGGTTGAGACGGTTTAGTAGACGGTAGAAGGGCCTCTCCTGGGTTAGAGATTGCAGATAAAGGGGGCTTCCAATGTGGTCCAGGGCAGCTGTGTTATGGCAAGATGGGCTTGTGAACAGAGTTCATACATTCCCTAGCCTGTTTTGTTATGACTTCTAGCTTCTCGTCCAATCGCATCACCCGTCGCCGCAGCTCTGCTGGTGTGCCCACCCTTCAGGCTCCCAGTCGTCCACAACCGCGACCACTGCGCACCACCGGCAACGCCACTGGCAACAGCAACAGCAGCGCACCCCGTGCCCCCTTCCTCACCTTGAATGACCATGGCAGGGTCTATGTGGCGGATCTGCCAAGGCTAAGTGATGGTCAGTTGGCCAACCTGACTCGGGACGCCAAGGAGATGCTGGCCAGCGTGGAGCAGCGCATTGCCCAACTGGAGGCGGAACTGGAAACTACACCACGGGATGCAATCATCCGTGCTTGCACCAAGCGGGATGTGACAGATCGGTTCATTAAGGCCATTGAAGATGAGCAGAACGGTCGTCGTAACAATCCCCACCTGTTGGCTGCAGCCAGTGAATCCCTTCCCCGCACCTTCATGGAAGTGTCACGGCACCGGCTTCCGGGGAGCACATTTGATTCCCTGCTCCAAGAAGCACTGACCCTGGTGAATCAGCAGGAGCAAGAGCACCAGGGCAATGCCGATCCGGTGGAGCAGCTACCCGTGGTGGTGTCTGACCCATCCGTCTCCTGAGCACCTATGGCTCAGCACCTACAACGGTTGAGCATTTCAACAACTGGTCAAGGCTTTACTGACATCACCAGCAAAATTGCTGCGGTTCTTGGCAGCAGTGGCCTTAGCCAAGGTTTGGTGTGCCTCAGCTGTCTCCACACCAGCGCTAGCCTCTGCATTAACGAGAACGCTGATCCCCGTGTGCTCACCGATCTTCTGGCCCATCTGGCTGCTCTCACCCCAACAGAAGGGGTGCGCCCCATCAGTGGTCACGGACCAATGCGGTCCTACAGCCACAAGAATGAAGGCCCTGATGACATGCCTGCCCACATTCGCACCATGCTCACCAACACCAATCTGAACCTCAGCTTCACCAAGGGGAACCTCTTACTGGGCCAATGGCAGGGCATCTACCTGATTGAGCATCGGGCCTATCCCCAAAAGCGGGTGGTCACTGTCCATTGCCTGGGGGACTAAGCTCCAGGCCAAGCAACCAGCTCAAGCCTCCAAAATATCTGCATCCATTAAAAACTGTACAAACCAGTTGGGCAGACCGTCACGCTGCCACTTCCACCAGCGCCCTTGACCTAGATAAACGTCTTGGTTTGTGAAGTAGAGCTTGGCCAGCTCAGTAATGGGGATCTTTTGAAGCATGTCTCCACGGCTAATAAGTCCTAGGCGCCGGCTTGCCAGTGAGGAAGACGATGGTTCTATTGAGGATCGGGTAGAGTCTGTACCCATAAAATGTCATCCGGCAAGATAGGAAGCCTTTAGCCTATCAGGCACAGAGGGAAATGCTCAAGGCAAACTAGCCTCCACTTAACAAGATCCCTTTTCACGGCCCAGGCCTGTCTCCTGCCCCATTTCTAGGCAAAAGTGCCAGGTCACGGGGCATGGGGACCCCCAGTTGCTGACTGGTCCAAAGGGCCGTGACCGGGGCCAGGAGAATGCCATTGCGGTAGTGACCACTGGTGAGCAGCAACCCGGGGGCCACAACTTCCAGCAGAGGGGCTGGCTTACCCACCGGGCGAGGCCGCAAACCTTGCCAGCGGCCCACCACCTGGGCCTGCCGTAGCCATGGGGGAGCCCTGTCCTCCAGCTGCACCATCTGGGTAAAGCAGTGCTCCCGGCCCTGGGAACCCGATTCAACAGTTGCCCCAAGCCACAGATACTGGTTTTGGGGGCGAGGAATAATATTCACCCCTCCCCACACCACAGGCCCTGGCAGGGCCTCCGGGGGAAGCATGGGGCAGTGCAGCTCAGCAGCTTGCCCCACCACAGGTGCCATGGGCCATGGGAATGGATTGCCCCAATCCACGGTTGCCAGCAGCTGGCCCGTGCCTAAACCTGTGCAAAGCACCACAGCTGACACATGGCAGGTTTGGAGGTGGTTGGTGTGGTCTGCCTGCAGCTGCAGGTGCCAATGCCCACATTTGTGTTGGAGGGATTTCACACGGGCTGGCCAGCGTTGGACACCCAGCTGCTCCGCACCCGTAGCCAAGGCATGGAGCAGGGGGGCAGGGTCCAGCTGCCCGTCCTGGGGAGACCAGAGGCCCCCTTGCAAATCAGCATCTGTCAGCAGCGGCCAGCAGTCGATAAGCTCCTCACGGCTGCGCCACACCAGGGGAAACCCTTCCTCCTGGCGATGAAACGCCAGGGCTTGGAGCGCCTCCACCTCATCTAGTCGGTGGCAAAGAACCGTGAGCCCCCACTGCTGGGGAATGGGCCCCAGGAAGGGCAGCCATTGCTGCCAAAGGTTCATGGCACTACGGCGGAGTTGCCAGCTGCGGCCACGGCGGCGTCGGCTGCAATGGCCCATGAGTACCCCCAAGGCCCCTTGGCTGGCCCTCTCTTCAGGCTGGTCAGGATGCTGGGGAGCAATCCAGACCACCTCAGCACCACAATGGCCCAGCCACCAGGCTGTGGCACTACCCACAATGCCAGCCCCCACCACCGCAATGGGGCCATCACATGGTGCAATTTCCCCCATAGGGCATGATGATTACGGGATTGCACAATGTTTGCAGCTCCGCTCCCTACACCGGAGCTGTGTACCGCCCCTCTCAGCACAACAATGCCCCTCTTCTCCAAGCTCACACCCCCTCGCGAGGGAACCACCATTCGCTTTGCAGGAGGCAAGCCCATTGTGCCCCATGACCCCATCATCCCCTTTATTCGTGGAGATGGCATCGGTGTGGATCTTTGGCCAGCCACCCAGCGAGTGCTGGATGCCGCCGTGGAGGCTGCTTATGGTGGCCAACGTCACATTGTATGGTTCAAGATCTATGCAGGCGATGAGGCCTGCCAGGTTTATGGGGATTTTCAATACCTGCCTGAGGACACCATTGCGGCCATCCGTCAGTATGGCATTGCCATCAAAGGGCCCCTAACCACACCTGTGGGTGGTGGCATACGCTCATTGAATGTGGCCCTGCGACAAATGTTTGATCTATATTCCTGTGTGCGGCCTTGTCGTTATTACCGGGGCACTCCCAGCCCCCATCGCCGTCCCCAGGATTTGGACGTGGTGGTGTATCGAGAAAATACGGAGGACATCTATATTGGCGTGGAGTGGGCCGCTGACGATCCTGTGGGTCAGGCATTACTCACCCACATCAATGAAACCGTGATCCCTGCCAGCCCCAGCTTGGGGAAACGCCGCTTACGGCTTGGCTCTGGTCTGGGCATCAAGCCCGTGAGCAAGTTGGGCACCCAACGCCATGTGCGCAAAGCCATTGAGTATGCCCTGGGCCTCAAGGGACACAGACGCCACGTCACCCTGGTCCATAAGGGCAATATCATGAAGTTCACCGAAGGGGCCTTCCGGGATTGGGGTTACGAACTAGCAACCACAGAATTCCGTGCTGTCTGCATCACAGAGCGGGAGAGCTGGGTGTTGGACAACTTGGCTAAAGATCCCCAACTCTCAGTAGAGAACAATGCCCGCAAAATTGACCCTGGTTATGATAACCTCACCCCAGCTAAGCAACAAGCGGTCTGTAAAGAGGTGCAGGGTATTCTCCACAGCATTGGCGAATCCCATGGCCAAGACCGTTGGCGAGAGATGGTCTTGGTAGATGATCGCATTGCCGATAGTGTCTTCCAGCAACTGCAAACACGCCCGGGAGAATACTCAGTTCTGGCTACACTGAACCTGAATGGTGATTACATTTCTGATGCCGCCGCCGCCATTGTTGGTGGCCTTGGCATGGCTCCCGGTGCCAACATTGGTGATGAAGCTGCCATCTTTGAAGCCACCCACGGCACGGCACCTAAACATGCTGGCCTGGATCGCATTAACCCTGGCTCCCTCATTCTCAGTGGTCAAATGATGCTGGAGTTTCTAGGCTGGCATGAAGCAGCTCAACTCATCAGCCACGGCTTAGGTCAAGCCATTGCCAATGGCCAGGTCACCTATGATCTGGCCCGCATGATGGAGCCACCTGTGGAACCTCCGCTGAAATGCTCAGAGTTTGCCACAGCCATCATCAACCATTTTCAAGCTGGCTGACCACCAATAGGACTATACCAAAACCCAGGCGATAGAGAACAAACACCCATGTGCTGTGGTATTGTAAGAAGCGCAGCAGCCAGGTAATAGCCAGCCATGAGGTTATGGCTGCACTCAACACACCAACAACCAGTGGCAACCACCCCCCTAAGGGGGCACTGGTGAGGGCCTGGCGCAGTTCCACAAGGCCAGCTATGGTAATGGCCGGAATCCCCAATAGGAAGGAGAAGCGGGCTGCTGCCACCCGCTGCCACCCCATCAGGAGTGCTGCTGTTAGGGTGCTGCCGGAGCGGGAAACACCAGGAATCAAGGCCAACATCTGTGCCATTCCCAGAAGCCAGCCTGTGGCCATGGTCACCTGCTCAAGACGGTGGCGCCGGCGCCCCACCCTCTCAGCTAGGGCAAGAAGCCCAGCCATAGCTATGGAAACTACACCAATGCCCACCAGGCTGCGCAGCACTGATTCTTCATAGGCCCCATAAAAAAAGAGCCGGATGGTGAAGCCAGCCACAAGAATGGGCACAGTCCCGGCGGCAATGGCCAGGCCCAACCCTGCTTCCGGGCCGTTTAGACGACCCTGCCTTAGGCCACGGAAAAGCCCCAAGCTTAGCTGGCGTAAATCCTGCTGAAAATAGCCAATCACCGCCACAATGCTGCCCAACTGCAACACCGCCGTGACCGCCACACCAGGATCACTCCAACCCAGCAACACCGGCACCGCTTTGAGATGGGCCGTGCTGCTGATGGGCAGAAACTCTGTGAGCCCCTGCACCACCCCCAACACCAGGGCACGCCAACATGCCAGCCCTAGCCCTGGCTCACTGATGTTTGTGGAGTTGAAGGTGTTGAGGAGAAAAGGAACCATGGACATTGATTGGGGGTGAGTGGTGGGGTAAGTTTCATGGATTCTCAGGGTATTGAAGACCGGGTTTGTGGGCGAGGGAAACTGACCGTGAAGAGTTGCAAAAGGGAGTTGGGGAAATGGCTAAAAATCAGATTACATTGGCTGGCGAAGACTTTGAGCCATGGAGTGCCCCTTCT
>RKSC01000122.1 GCA_007571085.1 Synechococcus sp. PNGco_S_binSS4 | reverse complement strand
CTTTCAATTGGTCTAAAATATCAAAATATTCTTCGGTTCCATAGTTAAACCCTGTCTTAAGGTCTTGCAATTCCAGAAAAACCAAGCGGACCTGGGCATCAACTTGTCCTTGAGTAGAGCCATCAGCTATGTAAGAATGTGGAAGTATTGGTTCTTTTTCATATTTATATAGCCTCTGGAATTGGTTATTTCTCAAATTCAATCCTTCACAAAGTAGGATTTCAGCTATCTCACTGTAGGCCCCATCCCTAGGGCCATCCTTACTGATTTCCTGAAGCCTCTTCAGCAAGCTCTCCCCTACAAATGGTTCCGTAATGGATTCTGTATATATCGGTATTGGATCAATCTGAGGCTGGTTAATGATAATTTCTTTAAGAGAATCTAGTATTTTTCCAATTGCTTCCGCTGGTTTATCTTCCTCCAGGCAAACCATTAAATCAATAACTTTAGTAGCATGATTAACCACTTCACCGCTTTTGGAGAAAATCTGAATTTGATGACCATTGAAAATAATTCCATGCTCAACGCTTTGACAATATCTGTCACCCATATATCTTTTCAGTTGACCTGAGACCTCAAGGTAATCCTCGGTCCCGTCGTGGAATTTTGTTCCAGGTTTCTTTAATTCTAAAAGGATTTGAGGGTCCTGCTGTGCCAAGGCAAAATTATCAGCTGTGTAGGAAGCTGCAAAATCAACTGGCCCTTCTCCACATCTGTACTGTTCCAAGAACTGCTCACTTCTCAGGCCGAGGCCCTCGAGAAGAACTCTTCCTGCATAGGAGGTGACGTTTTCCAGAAAGACATTGTTATAATCTTGTTTAACTGCTTTAAGGATTTCCACCAAGGCTTTAGCTGCTTGTAGATTCTGAACATCGGAACCTGGCATCTGGGGGCTTTGGGCCATAAGTAGCATCAGCTTGTGCCTAAAACCATATCACAGATAACTTGACCAGGGTCAATCCCTGCTGCTCCCCTACCGTTAAGCCCTGCCTTCCATACCCTGGGCTCTCTACCTACACCCCTCCCCCAGCCATTGGCCAGCGTTGAATTTCGCCACTGCTGCAAGACCTACCCACCACGGGCCCATGGTCCGGCAACGGAGGTTCTTAAAGCCATTGATCTCACCATTGCTGATGGGGAGTTTTTGGTGCTGGTGGGTCCTTCCGGGTGTGGAAAAACCACCCTCCTGCGCCTGCTGGCGGGGTTGGAATCTTTGAGTGCTGGAGATGTGTTGGTGGGAGGCCAATCCGTGGGGCACCTGGCACCGGCACAGCGCAATGTGGCCATGGTGTTCCAGAGCTATGCCCTTTACCCCCACCTGTCCGTTGCCCAAAACCTGGCATTTGGCCTGCGCCGTAGCCGTAGGCGGCGCCTGCTCCACTCCCTCCAGGATGGGCTGGCCTGTGCCACCACCTCCTGGCCTTCACCCCTGCGGGTTCCCTCCCGACGAGAGGAAGCCATTCAGGCACGCATCCGGGAGGTGGCTGCCATGCTGGATCTGAATGGCCTGCTGGAGCGCCAGCCCCGGCAGCTCTCCGGTGGTCAGAAACAACGGGTTGCCCTGGGGCGTGCCATTGCCCGGCAGCCGGCGGTGTTTTTGATGGATGAGCCCTTGAGTAATTTGGATGCCAAGCTGCGGGGGGAAACCCGTCTAGCCATTGCCCGTCTGCAGCGGCAGCTGGGCACCACCACCATCTATGTCACCCATGACCAGGTGGAGGCCATGACCATGGGGCACCGCATAGCTGTGCTCCACCAAGGTGAACTGCAACAGGTGGGCACACCACGCCAGCTCTATAGCCAGCCCATTAATCTCTTTGTTGCCCAGTTCATTGGCCACCCTCCCATGAATCTGCTCCCTGTCACACCAACGGCCACTGGTTTGATGCTGGAAGGGCAGGTTCTGCACTTGTCTAAAAGCTTACGAGCTGCCATGGCCCAGCACACCCGTCCCATTGCCACTGTCGGCATTCGGGCAGAGTCCTTCATGGTGGCTGCTCCCCAGACCGGGGAGGCATCACCAGGGCCCCATGGCCTGGCAGCTAGGGTTGTGGCCATTGAAGATCTAGGCCATGAGCACCTGTTGGGTTGTCGTCTGGCAGCAGGTGGTCATCTGGTGCAGGTGCGGGTCTCCGCTGACCTGCCGGTGCAGGTGGGGGACCACCTGAGCATCAGCCCCCATCACCGTGCTTGCCATCTTTTTGATAACCAGGGGAAGGCACTGCTGGCCCATGGGGCTTAGCCACCTATGGACGCCACCTATGGATTAGTGGTGGATTAGGGGCGCGGCCAGACCACGGTGCAGCCCATGCCCCCATCAGCGGGTTCAGCATCATGGAACCGTTCCACTTGCTCTGTGCTTGCCAGCCACTCCCTTAAACCCCGCTTGAGACGCCCCGTACCGATCCCGTGGATCACCCAAAGGGGACCATTGGCCCGGGCCAGGTGGGCTTCCATGGCAGCTTCCGCCTCATGGAGCCGTAGGCCCCGCAAGTCCATGGTGTTGGTTGCACAGCGCACTTCTGGGCCGGGGGCCAGGGGCTGGTTGTGGTTCACCTGCACTGTGGGGGTGTGCACCTTCTGATCCCCGTTGAGGGACTCCACATCCTCCACATGGGCCTGGAGCCGCATGGGCCCACAACGCAGCTCCAGCAGCTGGCCGCTCTCCTTAACCTCCACCACTTCCGCTGCCTTCCCCAGGGTACGCAGCCGCACCCTCATGCCCACATGGGGGAGCCATCCCCTTGGCTGGGCACCCATGGCCACGGGGGGCAGAATTGTGGCGTGCTGGGCCTGTTTGAGGGCCTTGAGCCGTTGGCCAGCCCGGCGGGCCTGGTCCCCATCCGGTGCTCCCTGGCGCAGGGCGCGAATGATCTGTCTCACCTCCTGCTGGGCGGCCTGGATGGAGTCCTCCAGCTGTTGTTGCCGTTCTGCCTGGCGTTGGGCAGCTTCCTTCTGCTGACGTTGCCAATGGTTGAGCAGTTGGCTGTGGAGCTGCTCAGTGCGGGCCAGTAGGGCGGTGGCGGTGGCGGTGGCAGCTTCCTGCTGGTGCCGTTGCTGCTCCAGCCCGCTGATCATGGCATTCACCTCCCCCGGCTGCTGGGGGGTGAGTAGGGCCTCTGCCCGGCTGAGCACCTTGGGATTTAAGCCCAAGCGCCGGGCAATGGCCAGGGCGTTGCTGCGGCCAGGAATACCCCACTGCAATGCATAGGTGGGTGCCATGGTGGCTTCATCAAAGGCAACGGAAGCATTTTCAAAGCGTTCATCTTCGTATTTGAGGATTTTGAGGGCACTGCAGTGGGTGGTGGCCACTGTGAGGCGGGCCCGCTCTGCCAGATGGCGCAGCAAGGCCGTGGCCAGGGCAGACCCTTCGCTGGGATCTGTGCCAGCTCCCAACTCATCCAGCAGCACCACCCCATTGCTCTCTGCCGTGGGCAAGACCTCCACAGCCTGGAGAATCCTCACCACCCGTTTAATGTGGCCACTGAAGGTGGAGAGATTTTGCCCTAGGGACTGCTCATCACCAATATCAGCCAGCACTAAGGCTGCCCATGGCAACTGGGCCACACCTTCGCACAGCACCGGCAGCCCAGCCCGGGCCATGAGAAGGGCCAGCCCCAGACTTTTAAGAACCACGGTCTTGCCACCGGTGTTGGGTCCGGTAATGGTCACCACCCGTTGCTGGGGATGCACATGGATATCCACGGGCACCACAGGAATTCCACCGGCCTTCTGTTGTGCCACCAGGAGCGGATGGCGCAGCTGGCGCAGTAGGATGGGCTCCTGGGAAGCACCAGGGGAGCTGGTCTGCAAAAACTCTGGTTGGATGCCACCCATGGCGACCCCATAACGACCGCGGGCTAAGGCCATATCAAGGCGCAGCAGGGCGGTGCGGGCCTCCAGGAGGAGTGGGCCATCCTCTGCCACCAGTTGGCTGAGCTGCTGCAGCACCCCCTGTGCCTCCTGGTGTTCCTGGGCTTCCAGATCACGAATGCGATTGCCCAGGGGCACCAGCACTTGGGGTTCCACAAACAAGGTGTTGCCGGAGGCGGAGCTGTCATGGATGAGCCCGGGCAGTTGATCCAAAGCACCGGCCTTTAGGGCCAGCACGGCCCGGCCCTGGCGGGAAGAGATGATGGTGTCCTGCAACACGGCCTGGTGACGCCGCAACAGGCCATGAAGCCGCTGGCGCAACTCAAGGCGCAGCTGAACTAGTTGGTGACGCACTGCCGCCAGGGCCGGGCTGGCCCGATCCGCCACATGGCCACCCTCCTCCAGGCAGTAATTCAGACGCTGCTCCAGCTGGTGTAAGTTCTGCAGCTGGGCCAGACAGGCTGTGGTGACTGGTTGCTGCTGGGGATCATTGATTTGACGTTTTAGGCGTCGCACCGCGGCCATGGTGGTGGCCACCCCCACCAGGCCATCCCCTGGGGCTATGCCCCCCTTACAGCAGCGCTCCACCAGGGATTTGAGATCCACCACCCCACGAAAATCCAGACCACCCTCCAGCTGTTGATCCAGCTCCAGCAGTTCCCTGGTTTCCTGTTGCAGCTGCTGGCTATGGTGCAGGTCCCTGGCCATGGGCAATTGCAACAGGGCCTGACGCCCCATGGTGGTAGAGGCAAAATCAGCTAGATATTGGCAAAGCTCTGGCCACTCCAAAATGGCCAGGGCCTCCTCCTGAATTGTGGGCAGGGATAGGGGCACCACACACTCAGGTTGTGGCACCAACCGGTGGGTTTAGGTTGGATGGAATACCTCCACGGGGTTCATAGAGCATTTCCAGCCAGTTGCCCTCCGGATCTCGCAAATAAAAAGAGGCGGTCCCATCCCGATGGTCATGAACCGGGCCAACGGTCACCCCAGCTGCCTTGAGCTGGGCATGGGTGGCATCAATGGCAGCCCGATCATTGAAATGAAAGGCGAAGTGGGGGCCTGCTGCTTGATAATTGGGTCCCAGCAAGGCCAAGCCCTGCCCTCCTGGTCTAGTTTCCAGGTAGCACCAGTCCTCAGCATCCCACACCACCTCCATGCCAATGGAGCAATAAAAGCCCTTGGCCCGTTCCATGTTTTGGACGCGGATGGCCACATGGCCAAGCCGCTCAACAGCAGCCATTGGTCTGGGGGGGAGAGAACTCCATGTCTATTAGTTCCTGTTATAGGGGTGCGGTTACCCTTTCTGCACCACAGCGCCAGCAATTTCCTTGAAGGGTTTCATGGTGGCACCAGGGCGGCGACGCATGGGAGCAACGGCTTGACGCAGGGAGAGTTGATCCGGGGCAAAGGTGGCCACCACCATTGGCTTAGCAGCAGCTGTTGTTTCTGTCTCCTCAGGGGTGAACTGGCCCGCCTCAGGCTCCTCAACTTCCCGGCTAGCTGCTGCCGGTGGCTCACTGCTAGGGGTGCTTCCGGTGGACTCCTGCACCATACCCACCTGCTGACGCACCGGGGTTGCACCAGGTTCCAGCTGCACAAATCTGTTTCCCCCGGGGCTACGGCGGAGCCAGACCACCACACCTACCACCAGGGCAATAACCCCTAAGCCCCCCAAGAGAAGGGGAAGGGGAAGGGGAAGGGCATCAACCATGGTTTCCAATGGACTGGGTTGTATTATCTGGTCAAGTACCACCAAAATCGTCACTCTGCAGTGGAGTGCAACAGAGGTTGCACCAAAGCTGGTGGGGTGTGTTGTTGCAGTGGCCGGGCTTCTTGCTCATAGGCATGGGCCACCTGGAGCAGCTTGCCTTCTTCCAACACATTGCCAATTAGCTGTAGCCCCACGGGTAAGCCCTTCCTATCCAGACCACAGGGCAGGCTGATGGCTGGTAAGCCTGCCAAATTGATGGGAATGGTCATCAGGTCGGCCATGTACATGGCCAGGGGGTCATCCATGTGCTCACCAGCAGCAAAGGCGGTGCAGGGGGATGTGGGTGTTAGCAGCAGATCAAAGCGGGCAAAGGCCCGGTCAAAATCTTGGCGGATCAGGGTGCGCACCTGTTGGGCCTTGTGGTAGTAGGCATCCACATAGCCTGCTGAGAGGGCATAGGTGCCAATTAGAATGCGGCGCTGCACCTCAGCACCAAAGCCCTCTGCCCGGGTGCGGGCAGTCATGGCACCGCAATTCTGGGCCCCTTCCGCCCGTAGCCCATACTTCACCCCATCGTAACGGGCCAGATTGGCTGAAGCTTCGGAAGGGGCAATGATGTAGTAGGTGGCAATTCCATCCTTAAAACGGGGACAGCTCACCTCTTCCACCAGGCAACCCAAGGCCTCCAGCTGGGCCGCTGCCCCTTGGATAGATGTCACCACATCCGGTTCCACACCTGTTTCTAAACAGTCCCGGATGATGCCAACCCTATAGCCTTTCATGGGAGCATTGAGGCTGGCGCAGTAATCAGGAACCGGCACCTTGAGGCTGGTGGCATCCCGTGGGTCATGGCCTGCCATCACCTGCAGCACCTCCGCCGCATCCGCCACAGAATTGCTGAGGGGACCCACCTGGTCTAGGGAGCTGGCAAATGCCACCAGCCCCCAACGGCTAACCCGGCCATAGGTGGGCTTTAAGCCCACCACACCACAGAAAGAGGCCGGTTGGCGGATGGAGCCACCCGTATCTGAACCCAAGGCCACTGCACAGGCACCGGCTGCCACTGCTGCGGCACTGCCCCCTGAACTACCCCCGGGCACACAGCTGGTGCACCAGGGATTGGCCGTAGCACCAAAGGCAGAGGTTTCCGTAGAGCTGCCCATGGCAAATTCATCCATGTTGGTTTTACCCACCAGCACGGCCCCCTGCTGCCAGAGCCTTTCCGTTGCCGTGGCCTCATAGGGAGGCACAAAATGCTCCAACATGCGGCTGGAGCAGGTGGTGGTCACCCCTTTGCTGCAAAGGTTGTCCTTCACCGCAATGGGAATACCTGCCAATGGACCCATGGTCTGCCCAGCAGCTCGTGCCTCATCAATCCGCTTTGCAGCTGCCAAGGCCCCCTCAGCGGTCACCACATTGAACGCATGA